>CAZCPS010000049.1:0-8708 GCA_964499895.1 uncultured bacterium
AGAAATGTTTTGTTGGCTAATATGGGTAAGAAAGGCAAGGAGCATTTGCGTCTTTTTAGCGCGAGAGAGGTTATAAGCTTTGAAGATTATCCCACAGAGGAAGATGCTGAAAGCTATTTGTCCGGGAATGGCAGCAAAATGAGTTTGCTTGGCGCCTTACAGACTGATTTGCTTTTTATGCGCAATCCCGAAAGCGGCAAAAAGTTTGAAGTTCTATCCGAGCCCCGATCTTTAGAGGTTCATATTGCTTCTTCCAAGTTGCGCGAGGTGCAAGTTCTTTATAATAATATTTTGGATTTAGGCTTGAAAGAGGGCTTTGCAGCTGAAGAAATATTAGTTCTCTCTCCGGATATCGAAGAGTATGCGCCTTACATTCAAATGGTTTTTAACGGTACGAAATTAGCCTATAAGATCGCGGATCTAAATATGGGCGCGCAAAGTTTTTTTTTATCAGGGTTGCTTGGGCTTTTAGACTTGGCAGGAAGCCGCTTTGAAAAAAAATCAATTCTGGCTTTACTTGAAAATCCGGCGATTGCTGCCAAATTTAAAATCGATTCGGAAATGCTTTTATTATTTAAAAATTGGGTGGCGACGTCAAAAGTTAGCTGGGGGTTGGATGCCGCTCATCGTCAGAAATTTTTAGCGCCCGGAGCTAATTTATCAGATTTATACAAACAAACCTGGCAGCATTTTTTCGATCGGCTCTGGAGCGGGCTTTTGGTCTGGGAAGAATTTGATGAGGTTTTTGCAGCCGACGCTGTTGAAGGCCTTGATTTTACCAGTTTAGATGCTATTGAACCCATCAGCGTGCTATTTGAGCACCTCAAAGCGGATATAGCTTTTTTGGAAGAGACTTCTTTATATAGAGCAGACGAGTGGGCTGCTTTTTTTAAAAAAATCGCCGGTAATTATTTGGAAGTCGCGTCAACTTATGAAGAATCAGCGGCCAATAAGATTTTTGATAACTTTCTGTTTGCTTTGAATCAGTTTGCCGTGCGGTTTCCCGATAAAACATATGCTTTTGCTTCAATTTTACGGCGGTTAAAAAAAACCATTGGCCAAAAATCGGCGTCTATAAACGCCTCTTGTCTTCACGCCGTACGCTTTGCCTCGCTTAAAGACGGCAATGTGCTGTCGGCTCATTTGATTTGCGTTTTGGGTATGCAGCATTCATTCCCGTCGCTTTCGGCCTTTTCTTCTTTAAATTTGGCAAGCAAGCAAGACTTTTATCCCTCGGAAAGCGATGAGGGGCGCTACCTTTTCCTTCAGCTTATTTTGATGGCCAGGAAGCGGTTGTTATTTAGTTTTACGGAGAGTGAAGAGGGCTATTCAATACTGCTGGAAGAGCTCTATTCTTACATGGACGAGGCCTTTATTATGGATAACGAGAGTCCTTCCGTGTCGATTATCAAAAACCATCCATATGCGGCGCATGACGCAGGTTATTTTCAAGGCGGCAGCCTGCAAAGTTTCTCTATTCCCGATTATCGCTGCGCAAAAAAACTGCTCAGCCAAAATGATGCGCCAAGAAAGCCTTTTTGCAGTTTTGATTATCTTCCTCCCGTAGAGGCAGATGAACGAGTTGTTCATTTGCGGGACTTAAATCTTTTAGCCAAGCATCCTATTCAGTTCTACCTCAATAAGACGCTAAACATCTATCTTGAAAATGAGGAAGAAGAATCTCTTGAGTTGAAGCTGGGGAATTTAGATAAATTCAGGCTGCGCCAGTTAATCCTGACCGGTCAAAAAGAAAAAGCCTTTGATTTTTTTAATGCCCGGGGTGTTTTAGGTCCGGGGGTATTAGGTTCGTCGATAAAACTGGATGTTGAAAGAGAAAGCGGCGCTTTTGAAAAAATGCTGGATCAAAGCGGCCTCGCTTATCAAAATATTTTTCAGATTGAACTGGTTCTTGATGCCATTGAATATGAGCAAACTTCCAAAGGCTGGCGCGTGCCGGCGCCCCTTGTTTCTTTAGATGGGAAGGAAGTCGCTATTTGCGGCATTATTAATCAGGTGGCACAGGGCGGTGCTCTTTTCTATGGTAAAAATGAACTCTCTTCCAAATTGCGTTTTTGGCCGCAGCTTTTGATTTACAATATGTTAGATCTGCCGAAGATGGGACTGCAATCGGGTAGTTATCTGCTCAAAGACGGCAACCGGTTTGCGCCGGTCATTGCGGATCCTAAAAAATGGCTGCAGCTATACTTGCAATATTATTTTATCAGCAAAAAAACACCTTCTCCGCTTTTGGAAAATTGGTCGGAAGCTTTACTGAAAAGAGAAGCCAAAGATTTACGGCAGGCTATTACGCAATCTTTTGAAGAAAATCAGCGCATTGAAGATCTTTATTTAAAAAGGGCTTTCTGGAATGCACAGGACATCTCTTCGGATATACTTTTTGAGCGATGGACGCCTTTATTACGCAAAACTTTTGAGCCGCTTATATGAAAACATTTGATGTATTGGATGTTAAAACAGATGTGTTTGGCAGGCATTTTTTAGAAGCGTCGGCCGGAACGGGCAAGACCTTTGCGATAGAGCATTTAATCGTGCGCCTGTTGCTCGAAAGTTCATTAGATATGCAATTGGACCAAATTTTAATCGTCACATTTACCAAAGCTGCGGCTTTTGAACTGAAAACCAGGGTTTATACCAATTTGGCCCGGATTGTCTCATCGCTCAAGAAAAAAGAGGCTCTTTTTGACTATCTGCAGCCTTATCTAGCAGATCCGGACGCCGCGATAAACCGGCTGCAAGAGGCTCTCTCTCTTTTTGACTTGGCTCCAATTTTTACCATTCACAGCTTTTGCTTTAGGCTGTTATCGGAATTTGCCTATGAGGCTGATTCTAATTTGACGCTTTCTGCCGCTACGGATCTGGAAGTAGAGCAGGCTGCCCTGCAGGTATTACAAGATTTTCTCTTTTTCCCAACTGACAATTCTCTAATTTGCACGCAGCAGCTTTTTCTCTTACGCAAAAAATATAAATCTGTTTTGGCGCTGGCATCCGCCATCGCAGAACGAGCGCCGGAAAAAAAGGCCCGTCCATTTAGTTCTTTGCACCGTCTCTATAAAGCAGTAATCGAGAAACTGCCATATGAAATAGAGGCCGAACTTTTTCTATCGGACTATGAGCAAATGGTGCAACGATGCAAAAAAAAGCATCAGGAAGCCGGTCTTGCCCAAGCGCAAATTCTTGCTCGGGTGCTTTCAGATCAAGACAGCTCCGAGCCGGCCTTTCAAACTCTAATTGAATGGGGCGAGTCTTTCTTTTTGTTATTGAATGATAAAAAAATAGGGCCAGGCAAGGCGCCTGTCTTGCTAAATTATCCGGACTTGTTTGGGCTTTTAGACGATCTGCTTCGGCCGGTTTTACAAGAGGCTAGCGACCCTGATAATATTTTTGCCCTATTAGCGGGGGTTTTGCACCCCCAAGTCCAAGATCTTTTATTGCGGCAGGATAAAATTTCATTCGATCAGATTCTTTGCAAAGCCATGGAGGCCGCAAGCCGCACCGTCCTGCAGGAGAGTCTGCAAAAGAAATATAGGGCCGTTATCATTGATGAATTTCAGGATACCGATCCGGTGCAATGGAATATTTTTAAAACGCTCTTTCTGCATCAGAATCTTACGGCATTTTATTTGGTCGGCGATCCAAAACAGTCAATCTACCGCTTTAGACAAGCCGATGTATACACTTATCTAAAAGCCGGCTTGCAGTTAGGGCAAGATGCCGCATATAGTCTTAATACCAACTTCCGTTCCGCACCAGAATTAATTAAGGCTCTAAATATCTTGTTTTCTAAAGATTTTGCCGGGGATTGGCTGCAATTGCCCGCGCTGGGATCGGCTCTTTCGTATTTACCGGTTAACAGCGGTAGCAAACAAGTTGCCATCGAGGACGGCAAAAAGTCGGTGCATTTTTTTATTACCGAAGATGCCAGACGCGGTAAAAGATGGCCGGGTATGCGGGTGGAGGTTGAGGCTCTTTTTCCATTTATTGCACGAGAAGTGCTCTATCTTGTGAAAGAAAAGGGTTTTTATTGGAAACAGTTTGCCGTTTTGGTCAAAGATCGCTATCAAGCTATGCGTATGCAGCAATTTTTGCGAAAATTTAATATCCCCAGTGCTACGCGAAGCCGGGAAAATGTCTTGGAATCACGGGTCTTTGACGTGTTAAAAGATATAATTGCCGCGGTTTTAGATTTTACCAAGATCAAAACGGCTCTGGCGGGTCCATATATTGGATATAGTTCCCAGGATATTTTAGATTTTGAGCAAAACATGCAGCCGGTGTGGGAAAAATTTGCTCAACTTAAAAGCATTTTAGAAGGAGGCTTGCCTGCCTTTTTTAAAACATTTCTCGAAATGTCATGGCAGGGAGATCAAACTACCTATGAACGGATGGCCGCTGATGAGTCGGCCTTGTACGCCGATACCATGCAACTTATGGAAATTATGCTTGAGCGAAGCCGGCAGGTACCATACCGCGACGCCCTCTTATTGATGGAAGAAATTCGGAAAATGGATAGTTCAAAGATTTTGAAATCCGGCAATATGGCAAGTGATGCTGTAAATATCATGACCATGCACATGAGTAAAGGCCTGGAGTTCGATGTGGTTTTTGCTTTGGGTCTTGCCAATCGCCATGAAGATAAAGAGCGGGATGAAATAGAGGCGGAAAAACTAAGGCAGCTTTATGTAGCTCTGACCCGTGCAAAAAAACGGGTTTATATACCCGTTGTTTTTGATTTGGCAAAGGCCGGTTTCAAACCTTCCGCTCCCATCGAACTTTTTTTGCAATTTGCCTTTGCTAAAATGCCCGACCGGCAAACTTTTTTAGAACGACTTGATGCTTTCGGTGAAATATTTAGTTATTCGGAGGCGGGCCAAGAGTTGCCGGCTGTTTATGAACAGACTCTGCAAAAAATGGAACTTAAAAAGCCTCCCTTAATTAAGTTGCCTGAGGTGGCCGGTCAAATTTATTCCTTTTCGAATTTAGCCCATAGCCTAGCGCTGCTTCCCATAAGTCCTTTACACCAGGTCGGCGTCAAAGCCCCGGAGAGATCCGATTGCAAATCAAGTAGTATTAATCAATACAAGCTTGACTTGCAATCGGATCCCTGCGGGAGCTTTCACGCTAGACTTGGTGTAAAGGAATTATGGGAAACAGCACTAGAACGGGAAAAGGTGATTATAGAGCCCGGGGCATTGCCACCCGGGCCGGAAACCGGCGTCATTCTGCACTCCATTTTTGAACGGGCCATTCAATTACCTAATAAAGAGAACCTGCAGAGCCATGTTGCCGCTTTGCTCGCTTTTACACATTTAGAAGGCTTTGAGGAACAGGTTTTTCAGATTGTGCAAAACACCTTTAATTCGCCGCTTTGTGACGGACAGAAGAGTTTTTTGCTATCTGATCTTGATCCGGCAGAGACCATTACCGAAATGGAATTTTTATTTCCCCATAAAGAGCATTGCTATAAAGGCTTTATCGATCTGATTTTTGCTCATGCCGGCAAATATTATTTATTGGACTGGAAGACGAACTATTTACCCTCTTATGAGCCGGATTTTTTGGAAAAAGCCATGCGTGAACACGATTATCACCTCCAGGCAGCCATTTATTCCGAAGCTTTTTTTCGTTATTTAAAAATTATGGAAGACGGGGATTGTGAGCAAAAATTCGGCGGCGTTTTTTATCTGTTTGTTCGAGGCATGACTCCCAAGTCCCCGGGCTGCGGCATTTTGCATTTAGCGCACCCGCGTAACAACCTGTTTGCCAAGGAGGGCGTATGTTCGGCTTTTTGAAACCAACGGCTGCTATGCTGCCCTTTTCCGCCCCACAGCAATTGTTTGCTCGTCACATTTTAGGAACTATCAACGAGGATAATCTTGATAGCGCCATTTTTTTGACTTACCTGTTTGCTGCTTCCAGATGCGGTCATATCTGTATTGAAATCGCACAAGAACTAAAGCCGGCCATTGGCGATGTCTTCGAAAATATCGAAAACCTTGATGAACTGAGTTTGCAGATCAGGCAAGGCGCTTCAAAACTTAGAGATCAGGTTCCTTCGATTCGTTTTTTCGGCAATAAAATATACCTGCAGCGTAATTTTGTTTTTGAGACGCATATTATCAGACGATTATCTGAATTTAGCGGGGCGCAGCCCTTTGCCCATTTCGATTTAACAGCGCTGCTTAATGAAATTGATACCTGTGAGCAGCTTAAAAAAGAACAGGCTGCAGCCGCAAGATCGGTATCTCAAAATTGTTTAACGCTGATTTGCGGCGGACCAGGCAGCGGCAAAACATATTTGGCAGCCCGGTTGGTCGAATTATTTACCCGGCATAGTCTTAGACCCTGCTGCAAGATTATCATTACAGCCCCCACCGGCCGCGCAGCTGATCATCTGGGTAGTAAAGTTGCCGGCAAAAATGTTAAAGTTGCTACTTTGCATAGCCTGCTCATGATGCGCCAACATCAAAATAGAGCTTTGCAGCGCCATTTTATTGATGCCGATCTGGTGATCGTAGACGAAGCCTCGATGATCGATATTCATATTATGGCGGCTTTATTAGAAGCTATAGCGCCCGGATGCCGTTTGGTCTTAATTGGCGATCCCAATCAATTGCCGCCGGTAGAAGTCGGCGAGGTTTTCGGCGATCTTGCCGAATGCAGCCATTTTCCTAAAGTATTTTTGCCCGGCAATTTACGCGCCAACAACTTGGAGCTGATAGATTTGTCCGAGGCTATTATCGCCGGCGATAGTGATAAAGCCCTTACGAAAATGCAGTCTATCCGGAAAGAAACGATCGATTTGACTCACTTGGCCGAATACATTCATATGGCTTCCGGGTGTGAATTTGATGAAGGTCAAATTGGTGAAATTTTAGCTAGTCAGGCACGCGCCTGCATCTTGTCATGCCTTAAAGAGGGTCCGCTTGGCGTTTTTGATACAAATCGGCAGCTTTGGCAATACGCATGTTCGCAAGTCAAATTAGGCGAGCTGTATGCCATTCCGATCATTATTACTAAAAATGATTATCATAACGATCTCTATAATGGGTTGCGCGGTCTGGCCCTCTTGCGCTATGACGGAAAGTGCCATTATGGCATAGGCGGGGTTGCCTATTTTTATAAGGGAAAATTATGCAAATATGTGCTCAATGCCTTGCAGTCCTATGAACCTGCATTTTGCCTTTCAGTTCACAAAAGCCAGGGTAGCGAATTTGAAAGAGTGTTGTTAATTGCGCCAAATGCCAGTGAATTATTTGGCCGCGAGATCTTGTATACCGCGGTTACCAGAGCAAAAAAACAGCTGGAAATTATCGCGACTAAAGAACTGTTACATAAGATGATTCAAAAAAAGACCCGAAAAACTTCGGGAATTTCAGACCGGCTGCAAAATAATGAGGCTATTTCATACATATCCTAATTCAAAAAACAGGCTTGATTCTAACTCTGCCTTGGCAACGCCCTTAAAGGCTAACCTATGCACACATGTTATGCCAGTTGATACTCCTCAAAAAGTAATTAAAACTGTTTCAGTCCTCTCAGCATCGTAATAGGTCCGGGAGAGCTTTCTGATCGACATCCCTTCCATCTCCCTAATTTTGCTATAATCCAGGCTCCCCAAAAAGGCTTGTACAGGCTTTCTGCGAGACACTTCGTAATAATGCTCCCACCTCTGAAAAAGCGGTAAAATTGCTTCTCAACGGCCCCTGGCCGCCTTACAATTTTTGTACCGCTGCTATTTTAAAATTTTTCGAAAAAAACCGCTTAAAATTTATGAACTGTAACAAAATAATATTTTTCCTTTTACTTGTGATGGGAAGGCTGGATTGTATAATTCCATAGCTCCAAGGCTTTATCCTTGGGGCTGGACTGGTTAAGATTTTTTATCGGAAGGCTTAAGTTACTATCACCAGGTTCAGTATATTTGCTCCATTGGCCGCGAATATGAGAACCTTCTTTTACGATCGTTTCTACAATTTGATTTAGAGTTATTGTCTGTTTTAAAATTACTTTTCTAAAAGAAAAGCTCTGCTCATAATAGCCAAGATTCTGAATAATTTTATTCCATTTGCTGGTTGCCTTAGGAAAAAAGCATATTCTAAGCTCTAAATTGGTTCTATCGGCCAGCTTCTGAAATCCTAGCTTCCATAAGTGAAGCTGAGCCTTCTCACCGCCAATGCCATGGGCGATGAGAAGTAGCCTGGTACCATTAGGATTTATTTTTTCACTCACTGTATTCCACCATTGGTAGAGACTTTTTGTGATCATTGCCACTGTTACGCGCTCAGTTTCTAAATTAAACCAATCGGTGTCTTGGACAAAATCAAACAAATTATCCTGAAATTTCAAGTCCGACCGATTAATTATGGAAGAATCAACCGGAGCGAGGGCTCTATCCGGTTCAACTTTTTTCTCTGGAGGGTCAGAGTTTTTTTGCTCCACCTTTTCACTGACATGCAGCGCTAGCACCGGCAAGCCTGTTAATAGATATCGTTGAATTTCGCGATTGATACAGGCAAACTGCGCCTCTCCCCCTCCCTCGCGGGGGGGGGGGGTATACGCCTCCTTCTGGTTCCCTTGCAGGGTGTACCCCATATCGTGCAGTAAGGCTGCCACCATGCGGTGGCTCGTTCGGTGACCTTTTTGATTTAATTCCAGGGACAATTCCCGAACGCTTAAGGTGGTCCAAA
>CAZCPS010000050.1:0-8674 GCA_964499895.1 uncultured bacterium
CACAAGCCGGCGTGCGCCACTCGCTAAAAGAACCGCACGATTATGTCGCCGCCAACCTCTCCGGCTTTGTCTCTGTGCTGGAAGTTGTCAAAAGTTATCCGCAGCTAAAATTTGTTTTCGCCTCCTCCTCTTCCGTTTATGGCCTTAATACCAAAGTTCCCTTCGCGCCGCAGGACCCGACCGACCGGCCCGCCAACCTTTATGGCGCCACCAAAAAAGCCAATGAATTAATCGCCTTCGCTTACCACAACCTCTTTGGCATTCCCATGACCGGTCTGCGCTTTTTTACCGTCTATGGCCCTTGGGGCCGTCCCGACATGGCCTACTTTTCCTTTACCAAAAATATTCTGGAAGGCAAGCCGATCCGCCTTTTTAACTATGGCAAAATGAGCCGCGACTTTACCTATATCGACGATATCGTAGCCGGCATTGAATCGGCGCTGAAGTATGACAGCCAATTTGAGATCTTCAACCTGGGTAACAATCACCCGGAAGAATTGATGGATATGGTGCGCTATCTCGAAGAAAATCTGGGCAAAAAGGCGCTACTGGAACCGGTTGCCATGCGAAAAGAAGAGGTTGTTTCCACCTACGCGGATATTGACAAAAGCGCAAAGCTTTTGCGATTTACACCCAAAACCTCTTTGAAAGAGGGGCTTTTGGCCTTTACAGAATGGTACCTTGCGCAATATTCCTGAAAGCTTCCGGCAGGCACTCGATAATATCTGACGCGATCAAAGAATAAGAGCCTTTTTCCAAAGCTGCGATTTCACCCGACAAGGCATGCAAAAAGACGCCAAAGAGCGCCGCGTCCGGGAGCTTCTCTCCCTGAGCCAAGAGGGCTGTTAGAATTCCGGAAAGCACATCGCCGGTGCCGGCGGTTGCCATGCCGGGATCGCCTCGCGCAATCACAAAAGGCAGTTGCCCCTTTACAAATATAAAAGTCGGCGCGCCCTTATAGATCAATACGGCGCAATGCTTCTTAACAAAAGCCGCAATCTTTGCAAAGACTATCTCTCCTTCGCCCAAAAGACGCTGCAGTTCCTGCTTGTGCGGCGTTAAAATGGCATTCGGAAAATTATACTCTTTTTGTTTGCTCAAAAAAAAGAGCGCGTCGGCATCAAGCACCATCGGCGATTTGATCTTTGGTAAAATTTCCGATAAAAAACGCGTGGTTTTCTCACTGCGGCCAAGTCCGGGGCCTACCAGCACCGCCTTGGAGCGGGCCGCCTCGGCTAGCGCGGCACTGCTATCTTCCTGCACAAAAAGTTCGATAATTTCCGGCGCCCTGCTCTGTAAATCCATATCGGAAGAGGCGCCAATTTTAACAATGCCGGCGCCGGCGCGCAAAGCAGCAAGAGCGCTTAGCATAGCCGCGCCTTCCATGCCTTTGCTGCCGCAAATGGCCAGCACGGAACCGGCCTCATATTTATGGCGCGCGCGTTTGATCTTCGGCAAAAGGGAGGCGGCATCTTCTTTTTCGAAGAGCAAAAACTCCGCCCCGGCTTTGGCCACGCATTCCACAGGCAGTCCAAACCGGCCGCAAACAAGCTCTCCCGTCTGATTCGGGCCGTCCTGCAAAAAAAGCCCCGTTTTCGGCAGCTCTAAATAAACCGTCATCGCAGCCTTAATCGCCGCCTTTCGCACCGCACCGCTCGCGCCATCTACGCCTGTGGGAATATCTACCGCGATAAGGGACGCATCAAAACCATTCACTTTTTGAACAACCTCTTGCAAATAGAGCGCAAGCTCTCCCTGAAAACCGGTGCCCAGAATGCCGTCAATAAATAGTGGACTAGTTTTCAAGTCTGAAAGGCCGCCGGGGCTGATTTGCACGCTTTTTCCGGTAAATTTAGCCAGCATCGCTCTATTAAGATCCGTACACTCTTCTTTGGGAAACAACAGGTAGGCCGTGACTCGAAAGCCTTTTTGAATAAGTTCTTGCCCGGCCGCAAGCGCGTCGCCGCCATTATTGCCTTTGCCGACAAGCAGCGCCGCCTCTTTGGGTAAATGTTTTTTAGCGGCAAACTTCTCAGCCGCCAGAGCTACCTCGCCACCGGCCTGCAGCATAAAATCACGGGCAATACAACCCATTTCATAAGCCAATTTTTCGAGCCGCGCCATTTCATGGGCAGAGACAACCTTTCTCACAGATGCTCCTCTTTAATGGCCCGTTGCAAAAGCGCGCCGACCGCTATTTTCGGCGGCAAGTTTTGATAAAGCACGGCATTGGCGGCCTCGCAAATAGGCACCGGAATGCCATTTTTTCGCGCCAGCTCCAGCGCCGATACGCAAGTATAGGCCCCTTCGACGGCCATACCGATAATATCCTTGGCTTCCTTGACACTCATTCCCTGGGCGATCAAATGGCCAAAACGGTAATTGCGGCTCAGCGTCGATAAACAAGTGACGCACAGATCACCCAACCCCGAAAGTCCATTGAGCGTTTCCGCCCGGCAGCCCTTAACGACCGAGAGTTTGCGAATTTCATGCAAACCGCGGGTGATCAGCGCCGCCTTGGTGTTGTCGCCATATTTGAGACCGTCGGAAATGCCGCAAGCGATCGCTACGATATTTTTCATGGCGCCGCCAAACATCACTCCATTGATATCGCTGTTGGGATAGACCCGGAAATGGGGCGTGTTGAAAGCTTCGCCGATTTGCGCCATAATATTGGGATTATAGGCCGAACAGACCAGCGAGGTGGGCAAACCCATCACAACCTCTTCGGCATGGCTGGGTCCGCTGATGCAGCCGATCAAATCTTTGCGGCCTAAAATCTGGGCCAGAACTTCGTTTAAGAGCAGTCCGGTTTTTTGCTCGATGCCTTTCGAGGTAATAATAACGGGACAACACACATCAATAATGGATATAACTTTTTCAAATACCAATCGCAGCCCCGCCGAAGTAACGCTTTCGACAATCATCTCGGCATCCACGAGCGCCTCTTCGATATCGGCTGTAAATTTCAGGCCGGGCGGAGCCTTAAAACCTTTTAGCTTGGGATAGATTCCTTCATTTTGAAGCAGGAGAATATCTTCTTTTCGGCGGCCCCAGATGGTAACTTCATGCCCATTTTTGGATAAAAGCGCGGCCAAGGCCAGTCCCCATGTGCCGGCGCCAAGATATGCAATCTTCATATAAATCCTTCCCCTAATTTTAAAACTACTATAACATGTCCGTCTTTTTTAGCGCCGTTCTTATCAGAGCGAGATCATCGGCCGTTTTCAGCGGCGCAAATATACTGCCCGAATAGAGCAGGCACTCTGTTTTAGCGCTATACGGCAGCATATCGAAAATAAAACGCTCCGATTTGATCCGGCCATTCTTGATAATTTTACGGACGGGCAGCGGTGCCGCTTTCAAACGGCCGGCAAAATCAAGGCTGATACAAAAAAGACCCGTATTGGCATAATGCAGACCATGATTTTTCGGCAGGTCCAGATACTCGACGATCCGCACTTGCCCCTCCTCTTCATATAGCATTCCGACCGAGCCGGTAATCTGGCTCTTTAGTACGCATTTAACCGTAACATCATTTTGAGCCAAAAGATGCCGCGTAATGAGTTTAGCGTCAAATGGATCGAAGAGCGGATTATCAACCGGCGCAATCGAAAGGCATTCGATGCCGGCTTTCGCCAGGAAGTCTAAAAGACCGCCGCTACCCAAAGCTTGAAAAACCGCGCCGTTGCCGGCCGCGGCATGGACTATCTGCCCGCTTTCATCTCTTAGCGGATTACCCTCCATGTCAGTCAAAGGCAAAGTGTCCTGGCAAAAAAAGCGCACCTGCTCTTCTTGCAAGCCGAAATAATTGTTTTGGCTAAAAAAATCCCGCGTCGCCTGTTCATTGCCGGGCGAGACCATAATGGCCATGTAGAGGCGCGATCCGGCCCTTGCCTCGGCATTGTGCAGCGCTTTGCAAAAATAGTAAAAAAGGCTCTTGCCGGGAAAAAGCTCAAACGCGCCTTTGGGGCCGGCAAAGCCCAGACGCGAGCCCTCGCCGCCCGCTAGTAAAACGCAAGCTGCTTTAGCTAATTTAAGATTGTCGCCCTCCGGTAAATCGGCGGCGGAAAAAACTTTCGGATCAAACATAGGAAAGTACAACCTCTGCTTTAATATTGGCAATGATCTCATTTTCGCCGATCAGCGGCAGATGATCAAGCAGATTGTTGGGCGAAGAAGCCTTTTGCTTTAAAATCCCCTGGCGCGGGTCGGCCCAAAGAGAAATAAGGCGCAAAGGAAAAGAGCAATCAAGATAATAGAGCAGAGACAAGAGGCCGGAATCGGGCAGCACGGCCGCAAAAGCGCAGTTTTTAATTACCGAAAGCGCCTCGAGAACAGAGGTCTTTCCGCGCAAATCCACTACATTGTCCAAATCAAACGGCGGCAAAGCCTTTTTGCCAAGCAAAATAATCCTGACATCAGGACGCGAAAGCAAGGCGTCGCAAAACCGGCGCCAGCTTTCAATCGGCCATGCGCGAAATTCGCCCCAGCCCGATTCGCCGGCTACCTGCACCGCAATGTACCTGTAATTGACCGGCAAATTAAATTTTCGGTGAAAAGCGTCATATTCAGCTCTCCACGCAAGGCGCGGCGTCAGAGTGCCGATCTGCCATTTAACCCAATAGGTCGGATCGGGATTTTCAATGACGACATCAAAACTTTCCGACAAATGATCGGGCGCTTTAACCGCCATGTGGCGCTCCCATTCGCAAGCGATCGTCTTAACCCCTTCCAAAAGAGTAAAGCCCTCCTGCAGATCGGGACGGGTTAAAAAAGTGATTTCGGCTGCCGGCATAACGGTTCTGATTCGTAAGACCATAGCGTATAGTCCCAGCGCGATATCGCCCAGCCCCCGATTCCAGCAGATCAAAAACCGCGGACCTTTAGCCTTTTGCAAAATCCGCTCAAGTGGATTGGGTCTGACTTTGCGCAGGAAGCTTTTCAAGTACCCCATATATTTTTCCTATAACTTCATCTACGGTAATTTGCCGCATGCAAGCAAAATCTTTCGGACATTCCTTTAAAAAGCAGGGAGCGCAGGCCATTTTTTTTCTAATAACCCCTTCTTGCCCGTAAGGCCCGGTAACCTCCGGCGCCGTCGAACCAAAAAGAGCCAGAAGCGGCACGCCCAGCGCGGCTGCCATGTGCATCGGTCCGCTATCGTTAGTTAAAAAAAGATCGCAGCAGGAAAGCGCATTGGCAAGTCCGGCAAGATCGGTATGGCCGATCAGATTCAGCGCGCGCGGATCAAAAGCTTCTATTTTTCCGCTGCCGACAATAACCACCTTTATAGCCGGATCGTCGCACAGGCGCCGTACGGTCTCCTGAAAAAAGGGCCGCGGCCAGCACTTGGCGGGGCCATAGGCCGCCTGCGGATTAATGCCAATCATTCGTTTGCCTTCCTTACACAGCATGGGCGGACCTTTAATCTGCACCGCGGGACGAGAATCTCCAATCGACACGCCAATGCCCTTAAGCAACTCTTTATAAGTAAGAACCAAATGCTGCGAGGCTCTTTTTTTCGAAAATTTCATAGGAAAGTCCAGCAGCAATGAACGCCAGCAGCCGCGATAGCCAAGCGCGGGAATACCGGCGCGATGAAAAAGATAGGCGGAAGAAAAGGAGTTGGTAAGTAAAACCCCCAGATCAAAATGGCAGCCGGACAGGCTTTGGGCTAAATGGGGCGCGTCTATATCAAAATAGGCGTCTGCCGCCGCAAGCTCGCGCATTGAGCCCTTGCCTAAAAGAGAAATTCTCGCCAAAGGATAGGCGCGCCTTAATTCGAGAACAACCGGAGTAGCCATAATAAAATCGCCAAGCCAATTCGGCATTCTAATTAAAATATTAAAAAACTGATAATCCATAAGTTTCCAGATGCTCTGTACCGGACAAAAATTGGTTAGGGCCCGTAAGGAAATAACTACCACATTTCAGCTGCGCCAAAGCCCCGGGCTTGATCGATCGTAAGCGACCCTATATTTCTAATATTAGGTAGCTTACGATCGGTCAATCGCGGGAGCTTTCGCGTTGCCGAAATGGGCAGTTATTTCCTTACGGGCCCTTAGTATATTTTGTCCGGTACAGAGCTCCAGATGATATGCAATGCGGATGTTAATAATCCAGCACAAAATTTCAAGCCATTTTTAAAATAGACTGCTCTTAATTAAATTATTCTGATATAAAAAAATTAATATACCGAAGCAACCTAAAGAATCGGTTTTGGGCAATTTCAAAGCTGCTGAAAATCCGATTCTTCAGGTTGTTTCGGTATAACCGATCGGGAATTATTATGTTTAATAACATTAATCGAATTGTATCGCCGGAACAGGCCGCGCGCTTGCATGAGCAGGGCTATATTGTCGTATTTAATAATGGTAAATTTGAAATCGACAAAGGCAACGACTTCTCCCGTTTTTTCCGTATAATCAGCCGGTTTGTCGGCTTAACCAATGATATGAAACGCTTTTTGGAGATCAGCAAACGAAGTTTTGACGATTCGACCAACGCTTTAGATTCTTTAGATGAACGAGAGCTGAATGCGGAACAAATCGAACAGGAACTTAAAAGTACGGATATTCAGGAACTGGCGCCCAAACTGACCGCCTTTGCCGATTTGGACATTAAAGAGCATCCCAGGCTGGCCCAAATAATTATTAACACTTCTCTTGTTGTCGCGCAAAACATGCAAATCCCCGAAGAGCAAAAAGTTAAATTGCATAACATGGCCACCCTGCTGGGCTACCGTCTCGAACTTGCAAATGAAATGGCTAAAAAGCCAATAGATTTCAATGAGCAGACGAAACAGCAATTAAAAATCGCGCAATTACAAATGCGCATTCTGCCGCTTGAGCTGGAAAAAAAATTGGAGATCGCCGCACTGGAAAAAGGTGATAAAAAGCTCATAGGCGAACTTGAAATAAAATTGCAGATAGCCAAAAAATTGAGAAACATCTCTGATGATCCGGCAACGCTTCTGGAAAGTTTTAAGCGGGCGCTGCCTTCTTTGCATTATACCGCCCTTTTAAAAGATCAAGTCGAACCGACCTTATTATCTTTCAGGAACGAATCGGGAGCTTTGGACAAGGAAAAAATTTTCAGGCAATTTGAACGCGACTTACGCGGACTGGCAACTTTGACAATCAAAGGCATACCGCCAAACGCCAACCTGACAAAGCTTATAAAACATCATTACAACGAAACCGCGCACGATCAACTGATCGCAAGCTACCGTGAAGACTTCTTTGCATATCTGACCGATTATTTTGCAAAACAGGCGAAATCCGATTTTACAACTAAAATAGAGCAGAAGGCGCTTAAAATCATGGGGCTCATGCAACAGGGCAGCTTGGGAGAAATCCACCATGAAATCGCAAAAGCCGCCCTGCCATTGACTTATGGACAAGAGGTTAACGATTTCTTTGCGATGCCAAAAAAGGAGTTCGAACTGCATATGCCTCACTCTGAAACCGCCCTGAAACCATTCAAACACAGTTTTTTATTGCCGCAGCGTCCGTTAACGGCAAAATCCCCGGAAGACAGTAAGGCCTATTCGGCGGAATATGATTTGATAGAAAATACGATAACATACAACAAGGAAATGCAAGTAATGCTGGAGGGCGAGCCAATACCTTCCTTTCCGCGCATTCGTTGCGTAGCGCTTTTGGACATTGAAAACGAAAATCTGAATATTACCATCGGCAGCAAAAACCAGGAAAGCCTGATGCATTATTTGCTAACGGGAAAATGGCTTTTTTCTTAAACTCGTAGAAAAAAAACAAACAGACTATGGGCATTATTTTCGGCATCGATCCCGGCACCGTAATTACCGGCTATGGGATTATCGATTGCGGCATCGCTCTGGATTTTGGCTGTATTAAACCGCCCGCCAAAATGGCTTTGGGGCGCCGCTATCTGATTATTTTTAACGCGATCGAGACGCTTATCCAAAAATTCAAACCCGAAGCCATGGTAGTAGAAACGCAGTTTGTTAAAAACAACCCTCAAACAGCTATTAAACTGGGCATGGCCCGTGGCATGGTGCTGCTATCGGCCGCGCGTCATAATATTCCCCTTTTTGAATATGCGCCGAGGGAGGCCAAGCTAGCCGTAGTCGGCACCGGAGCGGCTTCAAAAGCGCAAGTGCAAAAGATGGTGCAAATGCTCTTAAAACTTGGCAGCGGTGCGCTGCCCGAAGATGCCGCCGACGCCCTGGCACTGGCCTTATGCCATGCTACAAGATCCCAAAGCCCCATACCCAAGATCCGAAGGAAAAAAAAGCCATGTATGAATATATTAAAGGCACGCTAGTACAAATCGACACGGCAAAAGCCATTGTGGAAACAAATGGCATCGCCTACCGCATTTTAATTCCGGTCTCGGCCTGCGGCAGGCAGATCGGCGAAAAAGTGCACTTTTTTTTGAGCCTGATTGTCAGGGAAGACTCTCATACGCTTTTTGGCTTTCCGACCATATCCGAGAGAGATCTTTTCGAAAAAGTACTCTCGGTCTCCGGCATCGGCCCTAAAACCGCTCTCGCGCTAATCGGCCATTTGGATCTTGGCAATTTTGAAGCGGCCGTAAATTCCGGCGACATCCGGCTAATCAGCAAAGTGCCCGGCATCGGCAAAAAGACGGCTGAACGCCTGATCATTGAAATGCGCGGCAAAATATC
>CAZCPS010000051.1:0-7980 GCA_964499895.1 uncultured bacterium
AAGCCTTAGGCCGGCTGATCGGCAAACAGGTGCGGGAGCTGGGTCTTAAAATCGATACCAAGCAATTGGTAAAAGGTCTTGGCGAACCCCTCTCAGAAGAAGAAGAGGCCGCCTGCCTCGCCCAAATAGACCGTTTATTTGAAGAGGCGCAGGAGGCCAGAGCCAAGCAAAATCGAAAAGAGGCTGAATGTTTTTTAGCGCGAAATAAAAAGCAACCTGAAATTTGCGAACTGGTTCCCGGAAAATTGCAGTATAAAGATCTCAAAATCCATGACGGCGCTACCCTGCAAAGTTACAATTATCCCTTAATCCGTTATACGCTTAAAACGGAGGACGGCAAAATCCTTTCCGCCAATATCGAAGAGCATATCGCCCTCGACTCAATCATCAAAGGACTGCAAAAAGGGCTGCAAGGCATGAAAGCCGGATCCTGCCGCCAAATTTTCATCCACCCCGATTTAGGCTACGGCGCCAAAGATCCTGTTTATGGAGGCTTGCTCATTTATGAAGTGGAGCTCCTCTCTTGCGATCTGCCCCGAAACCGGCCGATATCCGAAAACTCACTGCAATGAAAATTATTTTATTTCAGCCGCAAATTCCGCAAAATACCGGCAATATTGTCCGCACCTGCTCGGTTGCCGGCGCAGGTCTTGTTCTCGTCCGGCCGCTTGGATTTAGCACCAATGCAAGACAGCTTAAAAGAGCCGGCCTCGATTACTGGTCAACGCTTGCGATCGAAGAGATTGATGACTTGGAAGGCTATTTACAAAGCACCGCTTGCCCTTTTTACTTTTTTTCCAGCAAGGCCCAAAAACTTTATACGGAAGTAAAATATACGAAAGAGAGCCTGTTAATCTTCGGCAATGAAACCACCGGGTTGCCGCCGCTTTTCCGGCAGACCTACCCCGAACGGTTTGTCACCCTGCCGATGAAACCATGTCAGAGGTGTCTAAATTTAGCCAATAGCGCCGCCATCGCCCTTTACGAAGCCTGGCGGCAACAGGACTTTAAATAAAACTGACATTGGGCAAAATGGTAAACCAGCCCGCCTTTTGCCCCAATTCAATATAAAAAACATAGAGAAAGAGCAAGAGCAGCACAAAAGCGCCCGCTTTAATCTTCCATGAATATTTTTTATAGGTCATCAGACAGGGCATCACTCCAAAAATAATCACCGCTCCCAAGCCGGCGGCAATATTGATCGCCCGCAAAAAGAGCCGCTTCTCGCAAATCGTAATAATAAACGGAATGGCAAAAGCCAAAATAAAATCCCGCATAATGCTTTTTTTCTTGAGATGCGAAGTGAGGTCCCGCACAAAGTTAACCAGCGTAGTGCCGACCGCCAGATAGGAAGTAAAGATCGCCATCAGGGTAAAGAAAAGACCCAAATAAGTTAGCATATTGGAGTTAAGCACCTGCGAAAGCGGTACGGTCGACGGCAACCCTTCCCTAAAAGCATAGAGCAGCGACTGGGCGCCTTTTGACACCGGCACCACCGCCGCGACTACCAGCAACAGAATGAAATTTAACAATAAGGGAATCAAAGATCCAATCACTATGGCCTTCCGCACCTTCTTCTTATTGTGGGAGAGCGAGTCGCAAACCGTCGGAATAGTATTATGAAAACCATAGCTGCAGAGCACCACCGAAAGCGTGCCCGGCAAAAAGCCCCAATCGGAATAGCGCAGCCTGGTAGCGTCAAAATGGCTAAAAGCCATAATCATCATGATTCCAAAAGAGATAAAAAGCAGGGTCATCAAAATATTATTACCACGGTAAACCGCCGAAAGTCCCCTAAAAATAAAAAAGGTAAAAGCCACAAAGACTATAGCAATAACCTGCGGATAACCTACTTCGAAAGGCAACAGGTTGATAATGGTGCTGGCCGCGCCGCTCAAATAAGCGACCGACAGACCATAAAACAAAAACAGGTAGCCAACAGTAATAATAATCGTGCCGGCCCGGCCAAACATCGAAGTATAAATGCTCGGCAAGTCGGCATGCTGCGGCTGGCCAATATTCTTATCAACAATAATCAGCCCGGAAGAGAGCATCATAGCCCACATCACTATAAGTATAATCAAAGACGGGAAAAAACCGGCCAGCCCCAAAACAGTCGGCAAAGCTAAAATGCCGGCGCCGACCGTATTGCCGGCAACAAACAGGACCGATGGCCAAATAGAAAGCTTTTGATCCGGTAAAAGAGTCTTTATCTTTCGCGTAATTTTTTTAAATATTTTTCTCATACGGACCTACTTTAAAAATTCAAAACGGGCGGTAAAATGACGCAAGGCCGGCTGCTGATATGTGATTCTCATGCCTCTAGCGCTATGTCTCTTCTTATGCAGTTCGACGATAGCATGATAGACATAATCCATATGCGATGCCGTATAAACCCTGCGCGGAATGGCAAAACGAACCAGTTCGAGCCCCTGATAATCGCCCTTTTCATTAAACATGACGCTGCCGATCTCGCAACAGCGCACACCCGCTTCCTTGTATAGTTCGCAAGCAAGCACCTGACCGGGAAATTCCGCGCGTTTGATCTGGGGATAAAAACTTTGGGCATCAATATAAAAGGCATGCCCGCCGGTCGGCTCGATAATCTGAATACCGCTGCTAAGCAGCCGGTCGCCGATATGCTCAACCATTTTGATGCGATAGCGCAAATAGTCTTCCTGAACCACTTCTTCAAAACCCTGTGCCATAGCTTCCAGATCACGGCCGGCCAAACCGCCGTAGGTCGGAAAGCCTTCGGTCATGATCAGAATGCCTTGCGCTTTTTCATAAAGAACCTTGTCGCGCGTAAGCAAAAGTCCGCCGATATTGACTATTCCATCTTTCTTGGCGCTAATCGTCGCTCCATCCGCTAAAGCGAACATCTCTTTTACAATTTCCAGAATCGTATGGTTATGAAATTCCTTCTCGCGCTCCTTGATAAAAAAGGCGTTCTCAGCAAAACGGCAAGCGTCAAGATAGAGCGGCACACCATACTTTTGGCATATTTTTTTGACGCCGCGAATATTCTCCATGCTAACCGGCTGACCGCCGCCGCTATTATTCGTGACAGTCATCATCACGAGAGGAATATTTTTAGCGCCATGTTTTTTGAAGCAAAACTCCAGCTTGTTCAAATCCATGTTGCCTTTAAAAGGATGGCGCACTTTCGGATCGTAAGCTTCATCGATCACCAAGTCCACCGCAACGGTCTTATTGTGCTCTATATTGGCTCTTGTCGTATCAAAGTGGTTATTGCTGGGAATTACGGCGCCCTCCCGGCCAACAATGGCAAACAAAATGCGTTCGCTGGCCCGCCCCTGGTGCGTGGGCAAAATATATTCCATGCCGGAAAACTTGCGCACGGACTTTTCAAGCCGGTAGAAGCTTCTGGCGCCGGCGTAGGACTCGTCTCCGCGCATAATGCCCGCCCATTGATCAACGCTCATTGCTCCGGTGCCGCTGTCCGTCAAAAGATCGATCAGCACATTTTCCGCCTTAACGGAAAATAGATTATGGCCGGCTTCTTCCAAGAACTTCTCCCGTTCTTCCCGCGTCGTCATCTTAATCGGCTCTATGGATTTAATTCTAAAAGGCTCTATAAAATGTTTCATAAAAGCACTCCTTTTGAAAGACGAAAGCAACCGCCGCCATCTTGTGTGAATATAAATTGGTGAGCATAGAATAAATTGCGCAAATGCGCAACAAAAACAGTTAAGATTTTTTGAAAATAAGAGACCAGAGAAGTGAAAAAATGAAACTGACTACCGCCGCCGAAGCGAGCGGCAAATAGATAATCATCCGCCCCTTTTTTAGCCACATATCGCCGGGCAGCTGTCCCAGCCAGCTGCCGATCCAGTCGGGTACGGCAACATGCGAGTGCAACACAATGCCGCCGGCAATCGCAAAAATTGCCGTCCAAAAGACAAATCTGCCCAAAAAATTAAACATTACAGTGCTGATTTTATAAAATCGGAAATGGAGGAGGCGTCCCGTAAGCCAATCAGGCGATTCACTTCTTTGCCATCTTTGAATAAAATCAAAGTAGGCACGGAAGTAACCTGAAAGCGGGCCGCAATTTTTTGTTCCGTATCAATATCGACCTTGGCAACCCTGGCCTTGTCTTTATACTCTTCAGCCACTTCTTCCAAAATAGGCGATAGCATCCGGCAAGGGCCGCACCACACCGCGTGAAAATCCACTAAAGTAATGCCCTTTTCGACTTCTTTGGAAAAGTTCTCGTCGGTAATCTGACTAATCATTTTTTTGTCGCTCATCCTAGTCCTCCAAAATTTAATTAGCATTATTATGCGGCAAAAAGCTATTTTTTCCAAGGAATACAATTTAGCGCCGCCAAGCGGCGGCGCTAAAAGCGATTAAGCAATCAGCCATGAGCGGCGGACTATTTGATTCTCGTCATCGACAAGATTGATCTTTTTCGAAAGGAGCGAGCCTGCGGCTGCAGCTACATTCAAGGCCAAAAGGGTGGCCGGCGCTACTGTATATATCGCGCAAACATAGCTGATGCCAAACGCCGTCAAAGCCAAAATAGCGACATTCTTGACGGTACGCGCCAATAACATTGCCCTTATGTCGGCCTTCTCCGGATTAAAAAGCGAGCAGGTCAATTTGTAAAACGAACTAAGAGCGCGCTTTCCGCCTGATATTACATAAAGACGGCTGCCCCATTCAGATACCAAAGCCAAACGGGTAGCTGAGATCTCCAAAATCTTTTGACCATTTAAAAAGGTTGCCGCAAGCGCTCCATCAGAAGCGGTATCACCGACAGATAAAGTTAATGAACAGATTTTTTTTCCAAAGTCTTTAAAGCCCTTACTATCGGTCAATAAAGCTGTGGCTTTGCCGTACAATCCTATGGCATCCGACAGGGCATGGCCACAATAACAGGCATCGGCGCACATTTTAAACACCATAAGAGCCGCTTGCGCTTGCGGCGTGGCGCTTCCGCTGATTTGGGCAGTCAAAGAAGCGGCGTTAAAGACATCATGAAGATTACCTCCCACGACCGCAGATAAACGCGTATAAAAACTTGCTCGCATATAGCCCCTCCCTCGGGAAAAATTTCCAGCTATAATAACATTTAGCTGAATATTTTTCAAGGGAATGTAAAGAATTGCTAACACCTTTACAGACAAAATGTTACACCATTTGGCATTCCAACTAATTGGCGCTAAGGTGGTTTTGAAAAGAAATGGTCGCTAAAAAGCTTTTTTCTTTCAATTTATTGGGCAAAAGGCCTATAGAGAAGCTCTGTTGCCAAAAAAGCCATAGAGCCAAGGTCCAGCGCATGATTACCAATATAATATCCGAAAACCGGCTCTGCCCAAACAAGCGTTGCCAGCGCGCAGACTATGTTAATAAGATTATTGATTTTTGAAGCGCTTTTTGCGGGAATGGACAGATATTTGGAGGCAAGAGTAAGCGCGATAGTGACAACTCCCGTAATTACCAAAAACTCGGGGGCGGCGAGAAACAATCCGGCATTGACAAAAACCATTCTGGCGATCAGACCGGCGGTAACGGCGTTTCTTAATATGGAGGCCATTGTTCCGGCTTGGTTGGCGGTCTTTTCCGCGACTACAGCCTGAGTTACGCCGGCGGCTACTCTTCCCAATGTTTCCGCCATAATAGCCGTAAATGCATTTCCCATGGCCGAACCGATAATATTTACTGTCATTTTGCTCTCCAATGTTAAAATTGCGTTAATTATATATAATGTTTAATTAACTATCAAATGTATTTTTGATAATTATCTATATTAAATCGATTGAGATTGACTATTAAGAGTAGCTTTGAAATTACTTGGATATATAAAGAAAAAGGACGCTAAGAAAGGGTTTTTTCCTAGCGTCCTAGAAATTAGGGACTTAGAAAGAGTGTCCGATCATCAAGTTCACCATGTTATTCAGGAAATTCTTGCCGAATTCTCCGTCATATTTTAACGATATGGTTAACCTGTTATCCCTGCATTTCGCTGTAAAACCGGCTCCCGGAGCTACAAGTACACGATGCGGATTCATTCCATGAACCCTAAAGTTGCAGCTGTTATTAATAAAGTTTGCAGTGTAATTTTTACCATAACGGTACTCATAAATTCCACTTACTTTAATTTCAGGAATCATTGTGTATGAATTATTAACATAACATTTGGCTATTCTCAAACCGCCTTCTCCACGAAGAAGATGGTAGCTTGACGCTTTTATTGTTAAGTTGAGAGTGTTCGCTCCTTTTTCTGTAAATTTACTTTGATACAGATAGTAGTAATCACCGGCCAGAAATGGAGAAACCTCAGTGTTTCTAGGATTGAAAAGACCGCCAATTTTCAGATGGGCTCCGCCCTCTCCTCCGCTAAAGCTGCTTTTCGCTGTACGATTGACTACATATCCCGAGTCATCCGTGAAGTTGATATTTCTATGAGCATCATAGTGGTTATAGGCGCCCAGTAAGGAACCGGAAACAAAGAATTTGTTTTTATTCCATGAACCATAAAAAAGGCCATAACCGCTTTGAACATTTCCATGGCCGGCTGAATGCTTCCACTTGAGATAGTTGTAGGAGTAAGCTCCCGCAACACCGCCGCTGAAGTTACCTTTTACACAATCCGCACCGATAAGAGCGCTGCCTATTGTGTTTTTAAAGCCATATTCTCTATGTATGCCATGCTGTATCGCATAATCTCCGCCTACATTACCCCAGATAGTCCACTTTCTTTCCGGAGCATTTTTTTCGCAAGGAATTTTAAGAATGTCTTCTAAACGATTCGAAAGAGCGTGTCGAATAAAAAGACTGCTTGTCTCTTGCGAAAGAGCCAAAGCCTTTAATTGAGAAGGCTGCAGCTGTAATAAAGCAGAAATAAGAGTGCCGGTATTGGCTATATTCAATAACGCATCGTTGACAAGTGCAAAATCACTACCTTCCGTAGCATTCGTACCATCGATACAAGCGGCTACAGACGAAGCGTTGAAGTTTGACGCTGCCAAAGCTGCCAGGGAAGTGTTGTTGCGCAATGTCAAATAAGCATTATTTGTATCATATGTAGCAAGAGGCGTAATGCTGGCGAGAGAACTGGTAAGAGTAGTAAATGTGCCAACAACTCCGCCCGTTGTCTGGACAATGGTATATGTTGTGTTTTTTTTGTATACCAATCCTGATGTAGGTTGTACAGCGAGAGTCACACCGCCGGCTCCTGCATCGGCTTCAATAGTGGAGCTGGTAGCGATGGTTAGATCGCAAGCCGTTGTATTACACTCAACTTCATATATCGAACCATCTGCAAAAGCAAGAACACCTACTATAGTAGTTGTTCCAATAGAAGCACCGGGAGCCAAAGTTCCATTATCATTAATAGTAACAGCACCGGTAATCGTACCTGTACCTTTTAATGTCCCTGTCACGCCTACGGCAGAACCTGTAAGGGTTCCCGTAACGGCAAGGGTTCCTGCGGTTACTGTAGTTGCTCCTGTATATGTATTGGTACCTGACAAGGTTAATGTTTCTGCTCCTAATTTAGTCAAAGCACCGGCTCCGCTGATATCACCCGCAAAATCCGCGGCTGCAGTTGGTGTAACGGTAAGAGTATTAGCAATAGCAAGGGTGTTTCCTGAATCACCGGTTAATGACGCAACCGATTGAGTGCCCCCTATAATCACCGCAGCATCACCCTCAAGAGTCAGGGCTCCTGTTGGAAGAGAGTTAGCAACCGCTCCTGTTGTCACTCCTCCATCACTCACTGTTGTCGCTCCTGTTGCAGTACTAGCCGCACCGGCATTTAATAAGGTAAGCACTCCAGTTCCAGAATAAGCCAAAGCACCGGCTCCGGTGAGTTGACCGGCATAGTCCGATGTTCCTGCGGTAACTGTCAGATCACCGGTAAGAGTAAGGGTGTTTCCTGAATCACCGGCTAATCCTCCAACTGATTGAGTGCCGCCTATAATCACTGTAGCTGTATCTGCAAGAGTCAGG
>CAZCPS010000052.1:0-7903 GCA_964499895.1 uncultured bacterium
ATGCCGCCGTACTTCGGTCGCTTTGGATAATATGCAAGATGTTATGGGCGTCTAGATGAAGGACCAGGCAAACGGAATGCAGAAGGTTAACGCCACTTTTTAGCAAAATGGGCAGCACATAAAGAAAAGGCTCATTGGCAGCAACAACTGCATTTAAATCGGCTTGTATTTGCAAGACAGACTTTATCCGGTTAATAATGGGAGTGTTACCAAAACTTTCCAGGGATTGAATAATGAACCTGGTAGCATCAACGGCATTCCAGCTTTCGCTGCCATATCCGGCACCTGGCAGGCACTCTTCATATTTAAAGCTCCAGATGTGGGAAAAAGCCTTTAAAGCATCTTTAGAAGGAGCCTCGCCCTCGAACAGGAAGTCGTCATAAAAGTCTAAAAACTCCTCAAAGCCGCTCTCCAAAATATCATCCATAAGGCCGGGGGTATCCGATAGCATGCTTAAATATAGATGCCGAGGCAACCTTTCAGCCTGCAGTTTTAAAAAGGCCATGTTGCGATGCTTAAAGGCAAGCCGAAAAAGAGCCGAATCTCCGAGCACTTTTTCCAGGGCTTTTTTAGAGAGCCCTTTTTCGTATTGGCAAAGAGTTGCTTTCACTTTTTCCGGATCATTACAGGCAGCCGCGTAATAAAAAATGGCTTGAATGGTGAAGGGGATTTGATCGCCGTTAAATCGACTTGAGACGGCAAAATAGGCCTTTTTCGCCAGATCAACATATTTAGAGTGTTCGCTCTCTCTTGGAGTTGGGCTGCCGGTCGTAATATGGAGTTGAACTGATGATGCCATTTTTCTAAGCTTTGTTAAAAAGTGATCGCATGCCATTACTTGTTAAATGGCTCAATATTATAACAAATAATTATTGATTAGACAATATAAAGTAATTGTTATTATCTTTCTAAGAATTTTTAATCCATTTTACTAAAAGATGGTCCATCCAATAGAAATTAGAGATGCCCGGCGTGGCTAGGTAGCCCATATGGCCTCCCTTGCGGGTATGGAAAATCTCAATATTTTTAGGAACGATCAGGTGCTCATAGGACTTGGCATTGATGATCGGATCATCGAGCGAATAGAGGATTTTGCAGGGAGCCTTAATGTCGCCAATAAAACGCTTGGCCGAGCAGATGGCATAATAGTCGAAGGCATCCTTAAAGCCCCAAATCGGCGCCGTATACAAGTTGTCAAATTCGATAAAGTTTAGCTTGTGGGGTAGAATGATCTGTCCCAGATCAGGGAACTTCTGATTGTAAAATTCCACCTCGTAGCGCATCAGTTTGAGAAAGTAGTTCTCATAGATTTGATTGTCCGGCAGCGAGAGCCTTGCGCAAGAGGTGAAAAGATCGACAGGGGAATTAACCGCGATAACCTGTTTGAGCAGACTTTCGGCCGCCAAGCTGAACTCGCCGGCCATCTTTAGGACTATATTGCCGCCGAGCGAAAAGCCCATTAGCGTCAGATCGGAAAGGGGGTATTCCGCTTTTAAAACCTTGAGCGCTTCCATGGCGTCGCCGGAGAGCCCCGCATGATACATTCGTTTGGCGATCCCGCGTCCGCTGCCGCAGCCGCGCATATTCAGACGGATGGCGCGGATGTTTTGGGAGAGCAGCTTGTGGGTCATGCGAATCAGATATGGGGAGTTATGACTGCCGCCAAGACCGTGAATCATCAGGACGGTCGGGTCGGTTGTTTTCCAGTTTTTGGGTGTGGAGACTTCCATGGCGAGCAAGTCTTGATCGGGTAGATGGATATACTTGGTAGTAGATGCCGGCGCCGGCGCGAAATTGAAAAAGGAGCCTACTATGGTCTGTTGGTGATAGCCGGAAAGCAGCGGAAAAGGGGTGAAGGGCAATTCTTGCGTCATAAATAAGCCGCCCACTTGTTATTTCGTCTTAATTACATTTTCACTCTAAATAATTTATATGTCAATCATTTGGGTGTAATTATTTTAATTAGAAATAGTTTGAGTAATTAAACCTAAATCAATAGTATAAAGAAAAGAAGAAGATAGCTAGCTTTATGCGTATTAAGTTGCTCTATTTCAGCATATTGGTTGCGTTTCAAGCCTATTGCTCGGCCGCAGTAAAAGAAGAGGGCTATACTCCCTGGTATACCGGATCATTGCTTACGATCAGTCCGGCTAACCTTATGCCGGGCACTTTCAATGTTCAGCCCTATCTTTTCATTCTCAATAATTACGGCCAATATTCTTCATCTTCTCCTTCGTCCAATCTAAACATTTGCCTGCTCAATGTCTTTCAGTTTGGTTTGCTGAACTGGCTTGATTTTACTATTACCCCGTCAGGATACTATGCCAAGAGAGGGTCTCACCATACATGGGAGTTTGAAGATCTCGACTGCGCCTTGGGCGTTCAAGTGGCAGTAGATAAAAAGGGGACGCCGGTACCTTATATCCGCTTGCTGTTTACCGAAATTTTCCCCACGGGGCACTATCGAAATTTAAGCCCTCAGAAAGGCGGCATTGAGGCCGGAGGAGGAGGCAGCTATCGGACCAGACTGGGGTTTTTAGCTTCGAAAGTCTTTTATTTTTTTCCGGAACATCCCTTCAGGTTGCGCTTTAACTTCTATTTTACGATACCGACGGCCGTACATGTAAAAGGCTTTAACACATATGGCGGCGGTTATGGAACGGACGGCCGGGTAAAACCGGGTCTTAGCTTTAATCCGCTTCTATCTATTGAGTATAGTTTTACGCAGCGGATTGCTTACGCGATGGATATTGACTACACTTATACTAATGCCGCCCATTTTTCGGGAAGGGCCGGCGTCGATGCGGATGGCAATCTTGCCGACTGCGCTCCCGGCTATAGCACGCTGCTTAGCCTGACTCCCAGTCTGGAATATTCATTTACGCCCTATTTAGGAGTTATCGGCGGCCTTTGGTTTACTGTCGCAGGTCATAACAGCAACAAATTTTTCGGCGGCTCGGCTTCAGTCACTTATACCTTTTGATCGGGATCGAAAGAAAGAAGACTAGCGACTCTTCGCCGGGGTTTGGGTATAGTCCCGATGTCTCAAGTTTAAATAGTAAAAAAAACACCAATAGACTATATTATTATCCTTACTAACTAATTTTTGAAATAAATGTTGTCTGCCGAATTAAAAAATCAAATTGTCTTTGTTTGTCACGAAGTAGCTGCTCTGGAAAAAAGCCTTCTGCGGCCGGATCTTACCGGGCAAAAAAGCATTTTACGCGAAAAGTGGCTCGACTATGGCTGGCCGCACCGCTTTTTACAATGAAACAAAAACACGCTGGGAGACTGTCTCATATCAGCTAAGATGGCTCTTTTTAGCACAGCAAAATACGGGAGGAATATGATTACTATATCAAGCGGTTTAACATTATTTGTTAATCAAGGGCCGTTAAGGTCGGATGAGGAAAATCAGTGTATGAAGCATATCGTAGCTACTTTTAAAATCTATGATCAAACCCAGGCTTTTGCTCTGCCTTTTCATAATACAGGTCCACAAATTGTCTTTTCGCTGCGTCCGCTTAGAGCGAAGGTCACTTATGTAAAAAATGGAGATACAGTTGATGGCAGCCAATATGATGTCGAAGGTGATGTAGTTGCCTGTGCCGCCACATCAATTGTAAAACTGCTATATAATCATGGGTGCACTCAACAAGAGTCGGTCTCTTTTCAATATCGCAAAGGCTATCATAATCTGCCCGGCGAGGCCTTTCTATCAAATTTGATGTTTCTTGTTATAAGAGGGAATGAAGATGAGTTTTGCGTTAGCTTTACAGATGATCCAATTTCCCATTGCTACGCTTATTTGTCAGAAAAAAAACTGTGCGTTTATTTAAATGAGCAGGCGCTAGATAAACTGGGGCAGATTTTTCAAGCTTTGGCGCAATATTTTCCTGAGACCCAAGATGAAAAGCAAGAGCTTGGCAACCTAATAAGCTCTATCTCACTGTCTTAAGGTTTCTGTACTTACTTATACCTTTTAATCGGAACCGAAAGAAAGAAGACTAGCGACTCTTCACCGGGATTTCTGTGGCCCAGATGGGCATTGGAAATATGGTAAAAATGGGCGCCGATGCGGTATTTGTTGTCAAATTGCCAGCCCAGTTCTATTCCGGAGCGGAATTCTATGGGGAAGCCCAGTTTGCGCCCATTGCCGTCATAGTAGCCGCCGGCGGCGAAGTTGGGCGAAAAAATCAGGTGGTCTTTAATAATCCAGTCGATGCCGAATCCGCCATAAGCATAGATCGCGCCGCGAAAAGAGGTCATTAGCCCTGCCATCGGCCGAAACTTGTACCATTCCAGATGGGATTTGTATTCGATGCGCACTTCCCCCGTACGGTGGCGGTCTCTTAGCAGGTTGTTTATACCCATGCCAAAAGAGAGCAAATCCTCGGTAGCAGCGAAAATCACATGAGACCCCAACAGAAGAACAACCAAGCAAATTTTTTTTAGCAAACGAACTTCCTTGTATATAAAATGTGATTATAATATTTTTTTTAAAAAACAAAGGAAAAATCTATGCAGCTTTCATCATCCGCTTTTAAAGATCATAAGCCTATTCCGGCTAAATATACCTGCAAAGGGGAGGATTGTTCCCCTCCGTTGCATATTATAGGTGTGTCGGAAAAGGCCAAATCGCTAGCTTTGATTGTTGATGATCCCGATGCGCCGGCTAAAATCTGGGTGCACTGGCTGATCTCTGATCTGCCGATTGTTTCTGATTTGAATGAGAGTGCGCAAATGGGCGTTTTTGGCTTGAATGATTCCGGCGGAATCGGATACGGCGGCCCTTGTCCGCCATCAGGTACGCATCGCTATTTTTTCAAATTGTACGCGCTGGATTGCACTCTCAACTTAAAGAGCGGCTATAGTCGCGAAGCGCTGGAAAAAGCCATGCATGGCCATGTGATTGACAAGTGTGAACTGATCGGCCTGTTTAGCAAATCCTAAGGGCGGCGATAAGGATCGGCCGGATAGGATTTGACGGCTTTAACCTGGCGCAGGGATTTTATAACCATTTCGACAGCGCTATCAGGCGTCATCGTTTTGGTTTGCGAGCCTCGGCCCTCTTTGTTTTTTATATATTTGACCGTTGAGGTCAAATCAATGGCCATTTGCTTCTGCGCCATGGAAAAACAGTCTAAAAAGATCTGTTTATGCATAGTGCTTAATGTCTTGATAAACAGCGCTTCGCGGTTGTTTAGCCTCTCCGGTGCCCTATTTTGCACTTCCATATTTTCCGGTCGATCATTATGATTGTTTTTTGATTGATTGGCTAGAAGCAAGGTTGATGCAAAACAGCTAATTAATAAACAATAAAACGAATTCATTTTACATGCCTTTATTTAAATTAATTACCTTTATTTTAGTTATAGCAGTTTAATAATTCGTTTAAAAGATTTTTTTAACAAAAAGGAAAACTAAGTGCATAAAATAGAAGAAAGCATAGAGACCAGAGTTGCTCCCAAAAAAGTATGGCGTGCGTGGGTAGAACACTGGAAGCGCGCCGGCAAGGGGACTTTCAAGGAAGGATTACAAGGTTTTGTGATTCAGAAAGGGCGCAAGGCTCCCTTTAAAATCAGCAATATTGTTCCTAATAAGAGTTTTCAGGTTAATTGGCATGCCTTTTTAATGTGCATGATTTTCACTTATAGTGTTGATCCTAAGGTTAAAAGGGGATCGAAAATTCGGTGTGAAGTCAACTTTAGAGGCTTTTTAGCAGGTCCTGTCGGGCTCTTTTTGAAGAAGCGTCTGAAAAAGAGTGTCGGCGAGTCTTTAGAGCAGTTTGTATCGCAGCTTGAGATGATGCCCGATTAAGAGGAGACCCCGTCTTTGATGGCGGCATCAAAGACGGCCTTTGAGACAACCACATTGAGCCGCGGATCAAAAGGCGTCGGCACAAGATAGTTTGCGCCGAATTCAAACGAGCGGCCATAGGCTTTCTCAACTTCTTTTGGAACGGGCAGTTTTCTTGCAAGTTCGGCCAGAGCGGCCGATGCCGCCAATTTCATGTTCATGGTAATCGATGTCGCCCTCGCGTCGAGCGCGCCGCGGAAAATATATGGAAAGCCCAGCACATTGTTGATCTGGTTGGGGTAGTCCGAGCGGCCGGTGGCCAGCACAAAGGGTTTTCCTTTCAGAGCCTCTTGCACGATCTGCGGACGGATTTCGGGATCGGGATTGGCCATAGCAAAAATGGCGGGGAAGCTATTCATTGACAGCACCATTTCAGCGGAAACGCAATTGGGGCCGGAGACGCCGATAAAAACATCGGCGCCGCGCATGGCGTCCGCCAGCGTTTTGTTTTCGGTGGTTCTAACATGCGCCATTTTATATTTGTCCATGTCATTTTGATGATGCGATAGCACGCCTTTTTTGTCGCATACGGTTACATCGGCCATGCCTTTTTCCTTGATCATTTGGGTGATTCGGAGTCCTGCGGCGCCGGCGCCGTTGACAATGATTTTAAGAGAAGTGGGCGCTTTTTTGGCGACCAGCGCGTAATTTTCCAGAGCAGCCAGAACAATGACGGCCGTGCCCCACTGGTCGTCATGAAAAACAGGGATGTCCAATTCTTTTGCCAGGCGGTCTTCTATTTCAAAACAGCGCGGAGCTGCAATATCTTCGAGGTTGATGCCGCCATACATGCAGCTGATGGCTTTAACGGTGCTAATGAAGAGTTCGGTGTCGTGGCCGCTTTCGATCGGCACCGGCCAAGCGTCGATCCCCGCAAACGCCTTAAACAGGGCCGCCTTGCCTTCCATGACGGGAATGGAGGCTCTGGGACCAATATCGCCCAAGCCTAGAACAGCGGTACCGTCGGTAATTACGGCTACGCTATTTCCTTTTAAAGAGAGAGCGCCAAGTCTTTTTGGTTCTTTTTCAATGATCCGGCAGATTTCGGCTACGCCGGGTGTATAAGCCAGGCTAAGCTCTTTTTGGTTGCATAGCGGTTTGGTCAGTTGCACGCCGATCTTTCCGCCCAGATGGTAATCAATAATTTCTTGCAAGTGCGACATAAAACCCCCTTTAAAAAAGATCAGTTTGCCTCTAAAGAGCCGGCTATTGCAAGCATTTTTTAAAAGCGCGCGGAAAATCCCAGTTTAAGGATGGGCGCTTTTTTTAACGATTCACCTGGAATGAAGCCATTGCTTTTCCAGCCGGCCTGAACATATAGGGCGGGCAGATTGCCCCATTTCTTTTCAATGATGAGCGCGCAAAGTAGCCCCGGGATATGTTTTGACAGATCTTTTTTGCTGTAGCCATAATAGACATCTTCATCTTCATCTAAATACGGGCTGCTTTTAAAGAGCATTTTCGGTTGCCAGTAAGCATCCAGACGCAAACCGATGTCAAAGCCGTTTTTGCCAAAAACGCGCGGCCATTCCAGACCGGCGCCGCAGTAGCGGTTATAGGCCCATGAGCCAAATCTGGCATAAAAATAGATTGGGCTGTCATCTTTAACCAGATAGTTATCCCAATAGAATTCCGGGCCATAGGGCGCCAGGCTCATTCGGGCCGAGGGTAAGTAACCGTAGCTGCCCATTGGTATTAGCCACATGGAGGCTGATTTGCCCGTAAAGACATAATACCACCAGGCCCATAATGCGTTATAGGTAGTCGTATCCGTAAGATTGACAAGCGCCGCGCGCTTGATTGTTTTAGCCGAAAGAAAGCGGCCGTAAGTTAGGGAGAGCCAGTATTTATAGCATTGAATATCATGGGACATATTCAGTTTATTGCGTGTGAGTAATGAATAGATAGTTAGATCCTGCGCCGACCAGACATAGAGGCTGCTGGTTTTTGGCTCAACTTGCCGGTTTTGCAGCCAGTGCATTTTAATGCGCCGGCCAAAAATGGCGTTAGCTTCAGTGCCGGCGACGGCAATCGCCATTTCCTC
>CAZCPS010000053.1:0-7877 GCA_964499895.1 uncultured bacterium
GTAAAAGAAACATCTTCGTCATTTTGCTTAAGCTGCGCGCGAAAGGTCACTTCCCCCGAATTGCCATTCTCATGAAAAGACTCAATTGAAAGGCCGCAAAATTGCGTGCTCGTGCAAAACATAGCAATCTCCTGCCGCCACTCTTCCTGATCGGACTTAAAACCATCGTTGAAAGGATGCGTGGTACGCATAATATAATCCGGCAAATTTAGGACATAGGCCGCGTAGCGCGAACGCATCAGTTCAAGAGGATGCTCCGGCTCTTTTCCCAAATGAAAGGGCTCGCAACAGTCACTATAAAGCTTGCCCGATTGGCATGGACATAAAAAAGGTTTTGCTTCCATTTTTGAAAACTATATCAAACAAGTCTTTGATAATCAAAAAATATCGGCCGAAGACCGCTTGCTCGTGCAGCTTCACGCTGAAATCCCCGCCACTCCAAAAACAAATCATCGATGTCTTTAAAAAACTCTTTTCCGGGCGACAAAAGAAAATTTCGACAGTTGACATTAATCCCACTTGTTTTCAAATTTCCGATGACAATGATATCTCTTGCCTTCAGAATAGCCTGATCATTTTCCTCTCCAGGATTATCATCAGCAACAAGCCGCAAACAGCCAAAAACTACAACATCTCTAACCTTTATGACCGTTCCCTTTTTCCACGATATCGATATATCTTTTAGAGAACCAACCAAAAGATCAGTATTTTCATCCAACACCTTCGGCGTGGCATTTTCATCAACATGTGCTATATCATACCTTCGAGAACTCGACATGTTCGCTAAAATTAGGCAGTTCGGCATAATGCCTCCTTAAATTTATTTACCGACATAGCATAGTAGCCTCTACACAAAAATACAAGGATATTATCCTGACAATTAACAACTTAAATAATAAATCAACCTTCTTGCTCCATTTTTCGGCAGAGGAATTGACTTTTATGTGAAAATCGCTATAAAATGGATTTGTTTTTTATGTACTTGTGGCGATTGTAGCTCAGTTGGTTAGAGCGCTGGATTGTGGTTCCGGAGGTCGCGGGTTCGAGCCCCGTCAATCGCCCCATTTTCGTTTAAGGTTTTTCTGTGTCATGGTTTGAAGCGCTGATTTTAGGTTTGATTCAGGGCATCACCGAATTTTTTCCCATTAGCTCTTCGGCCCACTTCAAATTAGCTCAACATTTTTTTGGCCTCAGCCCTTTCGCCCGCGACCTTTATTTTGAGATGACCTGCAACATGGGCACCGTTCTGGCCATGCTTTTCTATTTTAGAAAAGAGATCACTGACCTTTGGCATAGCCGGCATAAACTCTATTTGCTAGCGCTTGCCATCTTGCCCCTTTTTCCCGCCTATTTTATCTATCACTTTTTTAAATCCGCTCTCTGCAATGACCATTTGCTGGGCTACTTTTTGATCCTGACAGCGCTTTTGCTTTTTGCCGCGGCGCGCTTTAATTTCACCCGAACAGACTCCAAATACAAAGACGCCCTCATCATCGGCTTTATGCAATCGCTAGCGCTATTGCCCGGTTTTTCCCGCAGCGCAAGCACCATTTCCGCAGCCTGCTTCCGCGGCTGGCCGCTCAAGGAAGCGATCTCTTTTTCTTTTCTGCTTGCCATCCCGGCCATATTGGGCGGCCATTTTTTAGAAACACTCCAACTGCTCTTTCTGCGCGAGCATGCCGCTGTGCAGGTAAACTTGACATCTTATGCCATAGGCTTTATGACTTCATTAGGAACAGGCCTGCTGACGATGCGCTATATTTTATCTTTGACGGATAAAAAAAGGGTGCGTCCTTTTGCCTGGTATTGTTTAATAATAGGAGTTGCAACCTGTATATACTTTAGTTGAAAATGGCAAGAAAGAAAAAACCCAATATTCCCAAACCCGCTAAAAAACATCCCGAAGCCCAGGGCTTTTTTTTGCTGGCCGCCTGCAGCCTATTGCTGCTCTCGCTAGTAAGCTTCGATTTAAATCAGGAAGACAACAACTACATCGGCAGCATTGGCTATTATACCACCTATATCCTCAACTACTTTTTCGGCCTCGGCAACTACCTTTTTGTTTTTTTGTTGGGCTATTTGAGCTTTAAGCGTTTCAAAAATGAAAAGATCCTCTATTCCGGCTTCAAGCTTTTTTGCTTTGGCGCCATTATGATCAGCGTCTGCATGCTGCTTAGCATTTTTGCCGAAAGCCTGCCCGAAAAGGCCGCTCTTTTATCCAAAAAGGTTTATACAGAAACTGTCTTTTTTACCTATCCACACCCCCATCAGCATGTACGCTATAATCTCGGCGGCGTGCCTTTTTACTATATTTTTCACGACCTGCCCTATCTTAACCTGCAAAAGCTGCTTAGCCCCGCGGGCGCGGCCATTATTTTTTCGATCATCGGTCTGGCCGCTTTTCTGCTGCTCACCGGCATCCGCCTGCTGCCCAACCTGAGAGCCGGCTTTCTTTCCTTTGGCATGGTCTGCAAAAAATGCAACCCCTTCGGCATCTTCAAATGGATCTTTGATCTCATTAAAAAAGCCCGTTTAAGACGCCGGGAAAAAAAGCTTTCAGCACCGCCCGTAATAAAAAAAGCCATTTCCTATCCCGCTCCGCCAATCAAAAAAATGAGCCTGCCCATCTTTAAGGCCAAGCCGCAGGTCAAAAAAGAAAAAAAGCCCCTTTTAAATTTACCGGCCATCCTAAAACAGCCCTCCAATTATTCTCCGCCCGATTTTGAGCTGCTCTCCAACCCTCCGCCGATTGATCACCCCTCCCTTAAAAAAGAACTGAAACGGCAAGGCACCATTTTGGAAGAGACGCTCAAAAGCTTCGGCATCGAAGCGCAAGTGGGCTCGATTAACTGCGGACCGACCATAACCTCCTTTGAAGTCCACCCCGCAATCGGCGTCAAGGTGCAGAAGATCACTACGCTGGCCAACGACATCGCCCTTAACATGGAAGCCAAGTCCATCCGCATCATAGCCCCGATCCCGGGCAAAGCGGCCATCGGCGTAGAAGTTCCCTCGCTCTATCCTCAGCAAGTCAGCTTTAAAGAGATGCTGCTCAGCTATCACCAGTCCAACAGACGGATGAACATCCCCATTCTCTTAGGCAAAAGCGTCAGCGGCGAGCATGTCGTCGCCGACCTTGCCAAAATGCCCCACTGCCTGATCGCCGGCGCGACCGGCTCCGGTAAATCGGTCTGCATTAACACCATCGTCATGTCCATTTTAATGAGCGCCTCTCCTGACGAGGTGCGGCTCTTGATGATCGATCCCAAAAAAGTGGAGCTAACGCAATATTCCGCCCTGCCCCATATGATCGCGCCGGTCATCACCGAAGCCCATGGCGCCTATGCCGCCCTGCAGTGGCTGGTTAAAGAGATGCAGTCGCGCTATGACATTTTAAAACAGATGGGCCTGCGCAACATTACCGCCTTTAACAAACGCAAGATTGAGAAAAAGTTTGAAGAGAGCCTTGGCTGTGAAATTCCGGAAAAAATGCCCTTTTTCGTCGCCATCATTGATGAATTTGCCGACCTGATGATGGTCTCGAGCACCGATCTGGAAACGCCGATCGCCAGAATCGCGCAGATGGCCAGAGCCGTCGGCATCCACCTGATTCTCGCCACCCAGCGCCCCTCGCGCGAAGTAATTACCGGCATCATCAAGGCCAACTTCCCCACCCGCATCGCCTTCAAGGTCGCCTCTCGCGTCAACTCGCATATTATTTTAGACGAAACCGGCGCCGAAAGCCTGCTCGGCAACGGCGATCTGCTCTTTCTGCCGCCCGGCACCTCGCACCTGGTCCGCGCGCAGGGCGCCTATATTTCCGACGAGGAGATCAACCGCATCATCGAGGCGATCTGCTCCAAATCAAGGCCTTCCTATCTAATTCCCTCTTTTGACAACATGGAATCGGATGCCTCCTCTTCCGAAGACGGCTCGCGCCGCGACAACCTCTACGACCAGGCGCTGCTCACCGTGCTGGAAAGCAAAAACGCTTCAACCACTTTCCTGCAGCGCAAACTCAAAATCGGCTACGCCAGAGCCGCCAGCCTCATGGATGAACTCGAAGAAAATGGCGTCATCAGCGCTCCCGACGGCAGCCGAGCCCGCAAAGTCATCAAACAATATTAAGAGTAAAACAGTAAAGGATCGGAAAGCCTGTTTTGCCATGCAATCCGGATATCGAGCGCAGAACCGACAGCTTGCCTGACTACCGATAGCGCCCGGTCGGGATGGTTGCATTCTTCCGAGAGATGCGCCAGATAAACCCTTTTTAACCCCGCGTGGGAAACAGCCGAAAGCAGCCCCGCCGACGCTTCATTGGCCAGATGCCCCTGCCGCCCCAAAATGCGCTGCTTGTTCGCTTCCGGGCGCGAACTGGCATGCAGCATGTTGACATCATGATTGGCTTCCAGATAAAGATAGTCGCACCCCTCCAGATTGGAAACAACCAATGAAGAAGCAAAGCCCAAATCAGTGCATATGCCCATTTTTTGGCAATCAAAGCGAATCGTATAACCAACCGGATCGAGCGTGTCATGCTGAATGCTAAACGGATGGACGGTTAGATCCTTAAATTCAAAAGTTTCATTTGTTGTGAAAATCTTAAACCGGGGCTTCACGCGCAAAGAAGCGTAAATACCCCTGGCGGTTCCGGCATTGGCAATCACAGGGATATTCATTTTGGAAAGCACTTTCAACCCCTCAATATGGTCCATATGCTCATGGGTAATCATAACCGCGTCGATCTCTTCCAGAGCGACATTAATCTGTTGAAGCCGCATTCTAATCTGTTTGCCGCTAAGGCCGGCGTCGATCAGCACCTTGGCATTTTTAGAACCAAAATAGAGACAGTTACCTTTAGATCCCGAAGCCAATGGACAAAAACCATACATATCAACCTCCAAAATGGTCAACTTTAACCGACTTTGAAAATTAAACCCAGCCATATACCGAAACAACCTGAAAAATCGGATTTTCGGCGGCTTCAAAGCTGTTGAAAATCCGATTTTTCAGGTTGTTTCGGTATAAAATGCATTGACAAAATAATTCGCGCGCAAAAGAATGAAAAATAAAAACAGGACAAACAAAAATGGAACCGAAAGCAATTATCCAGGAAATTAACGAAACGCTAGACCATCTGGTATCTTCCGCCAGCGCCATGCATAATATATCAAAAAGCTCGCTCTCCAAAGTTGAAATCGAGAGCTTTCAGAAAAATCAGGAAAATCTTCTGGCAAGGCTTATTTTCTTAGACACGCAGCTCGATAAAGAAGAATTAAAAGAAAGCGCCATTTCGCTCAAGATCCAGGAAAAACTCTCACAATTTGAAAGCATCAACAACCGCTTCATCAATATCGCCGCCGGAGCCAGTTTGGGAGTGGTAAAATTCGAAAAAAAGAAACAGACCCGAGCGAACAACAGCACTATTAAACCTTTGGCTTGAACTCAAATTTTAACGCTTTAATTTTCGCTAGTGGCGTTCTAAAATCCTTTTTTATTACTTCTTCTTCAATCTTCTCTCCACCCGTTTCTTTATGCTTAGAATATAATGCAATGGCTCTGTCATATAATCCTATTACCTGCGTCCTGATCTCTTCCAGTCTATCCTGATGAAAAGCAGCGGCCAGAGCGCCTGAAGGCTTAATTCCCCCAATAAGATAGTCATGTAATTCATCAAGGTTTTTTTTGATAAAATAGGCGGCAGCCGGATGTTCATCGAACAGATCAAGCGCTTTTGCCGTAAGCCTTAGCTGATAATCAATCGGTTCTTTCCAATCTTGAGAAATACTTTTTTCATAATACTTAGTAAGGACCTGGTTGGCTAATAAGGTTTCTTCTTCTGCTTGAATAAAATCCTCGATTGAATTTTCGATAAGAAAATTCCATGCCGCTTTATCTAAATTTACACCAGAAAGATCGTTATATAATTCAGTAAGCACATACTTTTTGGCGGCCGGAAATTGCAATCGGGGGTAAATGTCTTGCCAAAGCTCAATTCTTGCCGGTTCATTCAACTTTTCTTTTAAGCGAGCCGGATCTGTCAAATTTTGTTGGTTGAGCATTTGCACAAAAAGCTCACCGGGCTTAATTTCTTTCGAAAGATCTATTTGAGTACAAATCAAATTAAATACCCGAGGTGATGGTAAATTGGGCCGGGAAAAAATCGAAAACAGCGCATAATATATCTTCTGCTTATCCGGAGGGCTCATTGCGGAATCTTTAACCATTGCATTAATCGCATCAACAAATTGATCCGCATTAGGTTCCGCTTGAGGTTGGTAAGCATTAACGACGATATTCTCTAATATCTTTGGTAAATTATCCGGCCCATACTTCGCTTGCAGTTTAAAAAACAAGTCGTAAAAAGAAGGGCCGGTGAGCTCTCGCAAAGCAACCAAATTCAAGAAATAACCTTCAATAATTGCTTGCAAAGCCTCGGGTTTTAACGCATCCGAAAGCGTGTCAAAATATGCTTTTGTCGCCTCATAACTGATCTTGGGCAAGATTTTGCATTTAACTAATTTGAAGGCTTCATTTTCAGGAAACCTTGCTATCTTCCAATCTAAAACATCAACAGCTTCCTTAATCTTTCCCTCCTTCTCCCATTTTTCTTCTAACTCATCAGCTGTTTGGCAATAAACTTCGTCCTTCACAATCTCAGCTAACTTGTCTTTAGCCTTCGCTATATCCGAGTAATGTAAAACAGCATATGGACAAGCCTTTTGCTGTAAAACCTTCGAAAGATGCGGAATCAGCTTTTCAAAAATTTCGGTATTTGCTTGCTTTCTCATGCAAAATTCCACTACCCGTTTTACATATATACTATTAAAAAGCTTCAGCCCACTTTGTAAAAAATCATCCGTTTCAGACTTTTCCGCCTCAAGCAAAAAAAACATCTGATCTATGACAAGATTTAAATCTTTTTCGTCAGACTTCAGCATATAAAAAAGCAGCCGTTCCCGAAAAATATGTTGCTCCTGATGGCCGATTTGATACACGCCGGCATCTAGCAATCGCGCGGCCGCGGCAAAAGCCTTTTCAACTATGTGCCTTTGAACCATTTTGAAACGAAGTTCATTTTTCCTCTCCCCGTCAGAAAGACTTTGTAAAAGACTTTCAAAAACTACCGGTTCGGCCCGAACCGGCTCTAAATGAGCTACAAAGCTCTCTATTAAAACATCATTCTTTAGCGATATAATTAATTCTGCTATCGCTTCCTGAACATCACCCGGCACAAACCTTTCGCCAAGCTGATTCAAATAAAATGCCAGCAGATTCTCTGCATATTTATTTTTCGTATCTTTTTCTTTGATCATCGCCAATAAATCAGGAGTCAAAAGCTCTTCCGGCTGATATTTTGAAGGTTTCATTTTGTTCAGTTTTGCAAAAAATGCTAGCCGCTTTGTTAGCAACTCCGTCAAGTCTTCACGATTCTTGCCTGCTAACACGCCGATAATGCCATTATTAATTTTATCCAGAGCATCCAGTTCATTAGATAATTTTTTCAATATCGGCTTTAAGGACTTCTTAATTTTTTCAACAGTCTTGTCATTCATCGGAGTAGCCGAGACGGGTAGCGATAGCGGCTTTAAATCTAGGTTCTTCAAAGGCAACTCGTTAATTTTAGTAATAATACCGGTTACATCCGACTCATTGTTAGGCTTATTACAAAAAGAATTTATCTGCTGCTGTATAACTCTGAACTCGCTGATGCGTACCGACATGTTCAATGTCCTTTTAATTAATACAAACAAAAAAGGGCGCTTTTCGCGCCCTTTTTAGAAATACCGCTTGCGCGCATATGCCGCTATTTCGCGTACTTCTTCGCCATCTGGCCCAATTCCTTGAGCTGGCCTTTCAGCATGTCTAGACCTTTT
>CAZCPS010000054.1:0-7877 GCA_964499895.1 uncultured bacterium
TTGGTGCCAGCGCCAGGCTGAGGTTATAATATCTTCGACCGATGAGCGCACCGGTTGCCAGCCAAGCAACTCTTCGGCTCGGCGACAGTCGGATCTCAGTATGGGCGGATCGCCCGCCCGGAGCGGTTCAATTTTGACGGGAATCGCTTTTCCTGTGATTTTTTCCGCCATTTTTACCAGTTCCATGACGGAACAGCTCTCCTGCGAGCCAAGGTTGACCTGCAAGCTATGATCTTCGCTTAGCAGCTTTAGAAGCGCGTTAAGATGGGCTCTTGCCAGATCATCGACATGTATATAGTCGCGCACGCAAAAGCCGTCTTTGGTGGCGAGGCCATGGCCAAAAAGGGTAATGGACGGACGATGCTTCATGGCGGCATCCAAAATGAGCGGAATAATATGCGTTTCGGGGGTATGGTCTTCGCCGATCTCGCCGTCCATATCGGCGCCGGCGGCATTAAAGTAGCGTAAAATAGCATGCCTTATGCCGTAACACTGCTCATAATCTTGCAAAATTTGTTCGATCATCAGTTTGGTGCGGCCATAGGGATTGATCGGTATTTGGGGGGCGCTTTCCATGATGGGCTGTTTTTCTACTACGCCATAGGTCGCGCAGCTGCTGGAAAAGACGATTTTAGAGAGCCCCTTTTTGCGCATGGCTTCAAAAAGGCTGATGGAGCCGGTTACATTATTTGTGTAGTATTTGGCGGGATTGGCCATTGATTCCTGCACAAGCGCGCTGGCGGCAAAATGCATGACTGCGCAAGGCTTATATTGTTCGATAACCTTTTCTAGAAAAGGGGTGTCATGGATGCTGCCGATTAAGAGCTCGCCCCATTTAACGGCATATTTATGACCCTGCGATAAATCATCAATGACAACCGGTACAAATCCCGAGCGGCCCAGCAATTTTGAGCAGTGGCTGCCGATGTAGCCGGCGCCGCCGGTTACGAGCACATATCTTGGCATTTAATAGGCTCCTTTAGAAAAGAAGATGGCGGGAATGGTTTTTAAAATCAATTTTAAATCGGTACGGTGCGAATGGTTTTTTACATATTTTTCTTCCAGCTCTACCCGTTCTTTAATGGAAAGGCGGCTGCGGCCGGAAGTCTGCCACAGGCCGGTAATGCCCGGTTTGACGGAAAGGATGGTGGAAGCCTTGCCGCCAAAAAATTCTAAAATTTCTTCCAGATAAAAGGGGCGCGGACCGACGACGCTAAGTTCGCCAATAAGTACATTCCAAAACTGGGGCAGTTCATCAAATGAGCTTTTGCGGAGAAATTTGCCGATTGGGGTAATACGCGGATCTTTTTTTAATTTCTTGTATTTTTCCCATTCAAGCTTTAGGCAGGGATTTAATGCGATGATTTCCTGCAGTTTGTATCCGGCGTTTTGGTACATGGAACGGAACTTGACGCAGCGGATGATACGGCCGCGCAGACCGATGCGGGAAGCATAGTAAAATACGGGTCCGGGAGAAGAGAGGTAGATGGCGGCAGAGAGGACTATGAATAAGGGCAGCCCGAAAATGAGGACGCATAAACTAAAGCCGATATCAAAACAGCGCTTGAAACAGGGCCATGCAATCGGTGTTTGGCGATAAGCGATATCTTGCAACTCTTTTGCGTATTGGCGCATTGGAGACCTATAATTAAAAAAATAGAATAAAAATTTAGAAATCTCTTTGCAAGAGCTTTTCTGTCATGGCCAGCGTGAGCGGTAGATGAAAAGGTGGTGTTTTTAAAAGATCAAGCGCTCTTTTTTGCAATGACGCAGCCTCTTTTTGCGCTTTTTTTAGACCTAAAAGGCTAACGGCCGTATTTTTTTGCAGGTCGCGGTCGGCGCCGCTTTTTTTGCCTAAAATGGCGGTTTTGCCCGTTTCATCAAGAATGTCGTCAATAATTTGATAGGCAAGACCCAGGATTTGAGCAGCCTCTAATAGAATTTTGGTTTTATCCGGCTTTAGATTGGCTAAAATGCAGCCGAATTCAATCGCGGTTTTGAGCAGCGCGCCGGTTTTTCTGTTATGCATTTCCTTCAGCTTTTTCCATGTAAAGCCGCTTTTATCCTGCTGCATATCTATAGTCTGCCCGCCAATCAGATTTTCACCGCCGGCATTATAAGAGAGTTGGCGGATCATCCGGATTTTTTGCTCGGCGTTGATTTTTGGCGCGTCGGCCAGAATTTTAAAAGCTTTGGTTAGAAAGAGATCGCCTGTGAGAATGGCCAGCCATTCCGGGTAGGCTACATGCAGGGTCTTTCGGCCGCGCCGGAGGCTGTCATTGTCCATAGCCGGCAGATCGTCATGGATGCAGGAATAGAGGTGGATGTATTCTAAAGCGCAGGCAGGCGCCAGCGCTTTGCCTGCCGGCACCTTTAAGTCTTTGCAGATGGCCATGGTTAAAAGCGGCCGCAGGCGCTTGCCCGGGCCGTCAATGGCATAACAGGCGGCATCTTTTAGTTCCTTCGGAATCTTTTTTCCCACCAGTTTTTTCAGCTGCCGGTCGATGATGGGTTTTGTATTATTGATATAGGTATTAATCGACAAGGTCCGGCACTCCTATTCCGATGTAGTCAAATCCGCTGTTTTTGATCTCGCGCGGCAGATACTGGTTGCGGCCGTCAAAAAAGGCGGGGTTTTGCATTTTTGCGGCAAGCGCGGCGAAATTGATCAGACGAAACTGTTTCCATTCGGTGAGCAGCGCGATGGCGTCCGCGCCATTTGCGGCATCGAACTCGCTTGCGCACCATATTATATTGGAATGATTCGTAATCATTTTCTTGGCGTTTTCCATCGCCACGGGATCATAGAGGCGCAAGGCGGCGCCCTTTTTTTGCAGTTGTAAAATTAACGCGAGCGCCGGCGCTTCGCGTATATCATCAGTTTCGGGCTTAAAGGAGAGTCCCCAGATCGCGATAGTTTTGCCTTTAACGCCCCCTTTTTTATCAAAATAGCGTTCGATATATTCGCCCAGCACTTCCTTCTGCCGGTTGTTGACATGGTCGACGGCGTCGAGCAGATATGGGTGGCAGCCGACCTCTTTGGCTACATGGCGCAAGGCTCTAATGTCTTTGGGGAAGCAGGAACCGCCATAGCCCACGCCCGGATATAAAAAGCTGTAGCCGATTCTCGAATCGGAGCCGATGCCTTTGCGCACATCGTTGACATTGGCGCCGACGCGCTTGCAGACGGAGGCGATTTCATTCATGAATGAAATGCGCGTAGCCAGCATGGCGTTAGCGGCGTATTTGGTCATTTCCGCCGAAGAGATACCCATTTCGATGATCTTTTCGCGGTTCATGCAAAACGGGGCATAGATCTCGCGCATGGTTTTAAAGGCCGTTTCATTGTCGGCGCCGATCACGATCCGGTCAGGCTTCATGCAATCGGCAATCGCGTTGCCCTCTTTTAGAAATTCGGGGTTGGAGACTACTTCAAAGGAAATGGCGGTATTGCGTTCTTTCAGGACAGCAGCCACCTGCTCCTTGACGGCGGCGGCCGTGCCGACCGGTACCGTTGATTTGTCGATGATGACAATCGGACGGTGCATGTGGGCGGCTACCTGCCTCGCGGCGCGCAGGATGTAAGAGGTGTTGCAAGATCCGTCGTCTAATGACGGCGACGGTACAGCCAGAAAACAGGCGTCGCACTCGCTGACGCCCAACTGATAGTCGGTAATAAAAAAGAGGCGGGAAGCTTTGGTGTTGCGCTGCACCAGATTTTCCAATCCGGGCTCATAGATGGGCATTTGCCCGTTATTGAGCATCGCTATTTTGTCCTCGTCGATGTCCAGACAGTAGACGCAGTGGCCCATTTCCGCAAAACAGGCGCCGGTCACCAGACCGACATAACCCGTACCGACTATTAGAATTTTCATTGCTTCCCCCATTTAACCAAAAGTATATTAATATCATAATTAAGGGAGTCTTCGTCAAGTACAAAAAGAGGAAAAATCAAGATTGTGTTAGATCGCCGTTGCTAAGCAGATAAATTTTATCGCACATGGCCGAGAGCTTTTCATTGTGCGTGACAACTAAAAGCGATTTGCCTTTGGTTTTGACGCAATCGATAAGCAGCTCATGAATCATCTGCGAGTTGTTATGGTCCAGATTGCCGGAGGGTTCGTCGGCGAAAATGATTTCCGGATCATTGCAAAAAGCTCTGGCGATTGCCAGCCGCTGCTTTTCGCCGCCCGAGAGCAGCTTTACCATGTGATAGGCCTTATCTTTCAGGCCGACCATCGCGAGCAGCTGTAAGCCATGGTTTTTAAAGGAGGTCTCTTTGGCGATGCGGCGCGGCATGGTAACATTGTCCAAAGCCGAGCAGTCTTCGAGCAAGTTGTAGGACTGAAAAACAAAGCCAACAAGACGGCTGCGGATATAATTTATATTCTTTTGCACCGGCGTGTTGCAAATCTCGATCTCTCCGCTGTCGGCCGATTCGAGCGTTCCCAAAATATGCAGCAGGGTAGTCTTGCCCTCGCCGGAAGCGCCCATGATAGCGGCCGATGAGCCTTTCTTGAGTTCAAGCGATACATTTTTTAGAATCGTAGTGCGAGTGGGATGCAAAAAGGTTTTGCAAATATTTTTGGCGGATAAAATCATTCGGACCTCAAAATGCTTGAGGGGTTGAGTTTGGAAGCTTTTAGCGCCGGGATCAGTCCGGCCGAGAGCGAAATTAGTGGTGTGGCAATCAAAATAAAGATGAGAGCCTCATAGCTTAAATGGTTGGGCAGCGTTTTGCCGAAGAAGATGGGGTTAAAGGCCATATGGCCTTGAATGGCGCTTAAAAAGGCGATCAGCACATGTAAATACCGCAGAGTCAAAATGGCCGATAGCGTTCCGATCAAGCTGCTAAGCACTCCGGTTATGATGCCGCAAAGGCCGAATATGGCGACTATACTTTTTTTCGAGGCGCCCATCGCCTGCAAGGCGGCGATCTCTTTTTTCTTGTCGTTGACCAGCAGCACCAGCAGTGAAATGATGTTGGAGCAGGCGACGATTAAAATGATGGCGGCGATTAATGTAAAGAGCGTGCGGTCGCTTTGAAACTGTTCGAGCAGATCTTTGGAAAATTCATATTCGCTGTAGGTTTTGATCTGCCAGTATTTGTCGATTTTGGCCTCGGTAAAAGCCGCCTGCAGGCCGGCTTTGATTTTGGCGGCCTCCTTGATGTTGTCAAACCAGACGAAAATACCGTTGGTGGGCGTGCCGTCCGGTGAGAAGGTGGCTTGCGCGGCATTGATCGCGGAAGTAATATGCGCGGGCACAATCAAAGAACGGCTGCCTACCGGCAGGATGCCTGGATCATAAAAGCCGGCGACGAGAATCGGAATGCGGTTTTCTTTGGAGCCGGTAAAGGATCCCGAAGTGTAGGTCAAATAGCCTTCATCGCCGATGAGCGCGCCGCTGCCGCGCATGGCTTCGGGAAGCAAAACGCCATTATCCTGCAGCGGCAGGGAAGCTATGCCCATTTGCCTGCTCTCGTTAATGTTGGCGTCTAAAATTTCCACATCTTCAAACGGTATGCGGCCGGCTAGCATTTGTCCCTGCAGTTCGCCGGTTACAATTAAATCGTTATCATCGATTTTGGCAACTTGGAGCTTTAAAGGAGCCGCCAGGCGAAGATTGGAACCGGGCGGCAGCGGTACGAGCGAGCCGTCTTCGGTTTTAAAAAAAAAATTATGATTGTCAACGGTTACCAAGCCCTGTTGCTGCTCCCTTGCGGCGCATATGGTAATTTCCATGGAGTCAAGGTCCAGGCAGTTTGCCGCCGCGGCAAAAGAAGCGGTCTCCGGCAAAAGCGAGGCCGGCAGATAGCTTATGGCTATCGTTTTAACATTTAGCCTGTGAAAAAAGGCTGAGAGTTTTTCGTCGGCCCGTTTGGCCAGTTTTTGCAAAGGCGAAGTCAGAGGCAGGGGCATGAGGCCTTTTAGTTGAGAGAGCAGATGGTTGAAATCGGCATTGGAAGGGAGGCTTAACAATTTGGGCAAGTTGGGGTTTTTGTCATTTTGGGAAGCGAGAAAAGTCATTTGGGTAATGTAGGAGGTCGCTTTGTTCTCCCGGTTTAATGTAAGGCGCATGAGCGCGCCGCTAATCTCATAGTCTTGAAAGGCAAGGTTTTTGCTTTGCAAAATTTCGTAGGCCTGTTTGACGGGGTCGGCATTTTCTTTCTCCGGCCAATAAGAAGGGATTTCCATGTCGGTATCGGGACTGTAAGGATCGGTAATCGGCGCCGCCGCTTTTTCCCTGATGTTTTTTAAACTGTATCCGGCACGACCGGCAATTGAATCGGATAAATAATAATAGGATGAATAATAGTAGTCGGTAGGCGAGATGCGGAGCGGAGCGTTTAGCGAGGTGAGTTTGTTCAGCCAATTCTTTTCGATGCCGACCGTAACCGACAAAAATACCAGCACCAGCCAGACTACCAGTGAAATGACGGCTACCGACGAGACAGAAATAAGCGAAGTAGAAAGAGCCTTTTTTCTTGGTATTAAATACTTAAAGGCTATAAAAACTTCGAACATGAACCGGCTCCGGCAAGATTTCTAAATAAAATTATTTAGATTCTTTAAAAACAACATGCTTGCGAAGTTTCTTGTCATATTTTTTTAGTTCGAGTCTTTCAGTCTTGGTCTTTTTGTTTTTGGTAGTCCAATAACATTCTGAGCTTTCGGTGCTTTTGAGCTTGATATTTTCTCTTCCGCCTTTCGCCATGGTAATATCCTTTTTTTAAAATAAGAACCATCATACCAGACTCTGCTTTCAAAAGCAAGAAATTGACATGCGGGTTTGCGCGGAAAGATCGAGTTTGTCGCCAACGGGATTTTTTAAAAATTTATGATAAGCCAGTCCGGCGATCATGGCGCCGTTGTCCAGGCTAAGGCGCGGCAGCGGCCAGTAGCAATTAAGGTGGGGCGCCATTGTTTGAAGCATCAGTCTTAAAGTCTTGTTATTGGAGACGCCTCCGCCGAGATAGACAGCCTTGCAGCCATGTATTTTGGCGGCCAGATCAATTTTGGCGATGACATCTTCGAATGCGGCCCGTTGAAAAGAGGCGGCGACATGTTTCCGGTCATTCGGGGCGATTATAGTTGGATCTCGCTTAGAACTGCCCTGGCCTTTAACGGTGTAGAGCACCTTGGTTTTAAGCCCGCTAAAAGAAAAATTGAGGGGAGAATCTTTGACCAGGCCGGCTTTGAAGGGAAAGGCGAGCGGGTCGCCCTCTTGCGCGAGTTTTTCAATGGCCGGCCCACCGGGATATTCCAGTCCTAAAATGGCGGCGGCCTTGTCAAACGCTTCGCCGATGGCGTCATCAATCGTTGTGCCTAGAGGTTGATACTGGCCCACTCCCTCAATTTTTAAAAGCAGGGTGTGTCCGCCGGAGATCACGGCTCCGATCGCGGGAAATTCGAGTGTTTTATCTTTATCCATCATGGCGGCGTAAAGGTGGGCTTCGACATGGTTAATGCCGATAAAAGGTTTATTCCACGCCATGCTGAGGGCTTTGGCGGCGTTAAGGCCGATGAGCAGAGCGCCGATCAGGCCGGGGCCGTGAGCTACGGCGATCAGATCCAGATCCTGCGGCGTAATCTGCGCCGCTTCGAGCGCTTCGGCGATTACCGGAATCAGGTTGTCAATATGCAGGCGGCTGGCGATTTCCGGAAAGACGCCGCCATATTTTTTATGCAGATCGGCCTGCGAAAAGATCACATTGGATAAGATGTTCTTACCATTTTCAACAACGGAGGCGGCCGTTTCGTCGCAAGTCGTCTCAATTCCCAGCACTAGTGCCGCTTCCGCAAAGTTCCTATTATTTGGGCTAGCGTGAAAGCTCCCGCAGAGTGGCGATTGCAAGTCAGGCTTGTATTGATTAA
>CAZCPS010000055.1:0-7875 GCA_964499895.1 uncultured bacterium
AGTCTTTCACTGGTATCCTCTTCTATGCAGTCCAGACTTTCCTCTACCGAAAATTATCGATAGCGATTGCCTGCTCTCCCGGTCAAAATTAAGTAGCTGCGCGTCTGCGGCGTCGTTTGGTGGCCAGCGGCGTGCCTTCCAGGGCCTCGCTTTCCTGCCAGTAGAGAATGCGCGAGCAGTGTTCGCAGAAGACCATTCGCTCGCCTTTGCGCACCATGTTTTCATGCTGGGCGGTCAGCGCGATATAGCAACCGCTGCAGGTGCGATTTTCAATCGGCACCACCACGCGGTCTTTCTTGTTCTTTAAAAGACGCTCGTAGACTTTGAAAATATCGGGATTGGCGTGTTTGACCAGCGCTTCGCGTTTGATTTTCAGTTCCGATCCTTCTTCATTAATTAATTTAATGCTGTTTTTGATCTCTACTTCGAGCCGTTTGCTGCTATCTTCGGAAGAGGCCAGGCTTTCCTTGATCTTCTCCAGAATTTCCTCTTCCGAGGTTCGCTTGTCAACCAGATCGGAGGTGACATGGACTGTTGCTACGCGTTCCCGTTCGGCTGCGCTCATTTCTTGGGTCAAAGCGTTGAATTCCTCAACCTTTTTGATTGAACCCTGCTTGGCTTCCAATTTTTTAATATGTTCTTTAATTTCATGGATGCGGTTTTCGTGCGTGGCGATGTTGTGCGTCAGTTCCTGGATCTCTTTTTGCTTGTCTACGAGCTGTTCCTGTAATTCGGAACGCAAAGAGGCGATATTTTGCAGTTCGCTTTTGCGCTCATTTTTCAGGCGCATCAAGCGGATCATTTTCATGTCGAATTCCTGGATTTCCAGAATAACTTTTAGTGTTTCAAGCATTAGAGTCCCTTTGTAACAACATTTGCGTATCAATTTATCTTATTTTTCGCTAAACTTCAAGGAAAAATCCTAAGCAACCCTTCGTGGAAAGTTTTGGCGCATCGTCTATGCGAATAAAAATTTGGAAAAGGCATCATAATTGAGAGGAAATTATGGAATATCTGCAAAAATATTTTGAGGGGCGGAAAAAAGAGGACTGGAATTCCGGCGCGATTGCTTTTTTCGCCTCGCTGGACAACATTTCCAAAAGAACACCGGCTGTCGCGCAAAGCATTCTCTCGGAGTTGGAGGGCCAGCGCAAGCATCTCAAGTTGATCGCCTCGGAAAACTATTGCTCGCTGGCGGTCCAGCAGGCTATGGGTAATCTGCTTACCGATAAATATAGCGAGGGGATTATCGGCCGCCGCTTTTATGCCGGCTGCGAGAATGTCGATGCGGTGGAAACTGTTGCCGCCGACTTGGCGCGCCGGATATTCGGTTGCGAGCATGCTTATGTGCAGCCTCATTCCGGTGCGGATGCCAACATGGTGGCCTATTGGGCGATTCTGGTGCATCGCATTCAGACGCCCGAGATGGAAAAGCTTGCCGTAAAAACCGTTGATGAGCTGTCCGTGGAGGAATACGAACGCATCCGCCAGCTGCTGGTCAACCAGAAGGTTCTGGGTCTTTCCTTGAATTCCGGAGGCCATTTGACGCACGGCTACCGCCAGAACATGTCGGCCAAGATGATGATCGCTAAAAACTACGAAACCGATCCCAAGACCGGCATTATTGACTATGCCGCACTGCAAAAGCAGGTTAAAGAAGAGCGTCCGTTGATTCTTGTCGCCGGCTATTCGGCTTGTCCGCGGTTGATCAATTTTGCCAAAATGCGCGATATCGCGGCTAGTGTTGGAGCTGTTTTGATGGTTGATATGGCCCATTTTGCCGGTCTTGTCGCCGGCAAGGTGCTTCAAGGCGAACATAACCCGGTGGGATATGCCGATATTATTACGACGACGACCCACAAGACCCTGCGCGGGCCGCGCGGCGGCATGATCCTGTGTACGGAAGAGTATCGTGAAATCATAGACAAAGGCTGCCCTCTGGTGCTCGGCGGCCCGTTGCCCAATGTCATGGCGGCCAAGGCGGTGGCCTTTACCGAAGCCAATACGGCTGAATTCTGCCTCTATGCCGAACAAATTGTTAAAAACGCCCGGGCGCTCTCCGAAGAGCTGCTCACATTGGGTGCGGAAGTCGTAACCGGCGGAACCGACAATCATATGCTGCTTGTCGATGTGGAAAAAAGCTTTGGCCTTACCGGCCGCCAGGCGGAAAAAGTATTAATGGATGCTTTTATGGCCGTCAATCGCAATGCCATTTTCAATGATGTTAACGGTCCATGGTATACTTCCGGCGTGCGCCTCGGCACTCCGGCGCTCACAACGCTGGGCATGAAAGAGGGCGAAATGAAAGAAGTGGCGCGTTTGATCGTACGGCTTTTGAAATATACCCGCCCTAAAATTATTGAAAAAAGCGGACAACCGTCCAAAGCGGCGGCCGATACGGAAGTTTCGACTCTTATGCAAACCAGAGAAGAAGTTGAAGCTCTGCTCAAAAATTTTCCTTTATATCCTGAATTAACATGCAACGGGAGTTAATTATGCAAGAAGATGGTAAAATAAATGATAAAATTGAACAGGTGATACTAGAAAAACGCAGAATTTTTCTGTCCGATGCCGTAGATCAGGATACCGCCAAAGAGGTGATCCGCAAGCTGTGGTATCTGGAATCGTTGGATAATACGAAACCGATTCTGTTTATAATTAATTCGCCGGGTGGAGCCGTTGATTCGGGCTTTGCCATCTGGGATCAGATTCAGATGCTTTCATCTCCGCTCTACACGCTGGTTACCGGCCTGGCGGCTTCCATGGGCTCGCTGCTCTCTTTAGCCTCCGGCAAGGGGCGCCGTTTTGCTACTCCCAACTCCAGAATTATGATCCACCAGCCATTAATCGGCGGCATTATCAAGGGGCAGGCGACCGATTTGAGCATTCAGGCGAAAGAGATGCTCAAGACGCGCGATTCCATTATCGACATTTATTGCGAGGCTACCGGTAAGGATCGCCAAGTGATTGCCAAAGCGATTGACCGCGACAACTGGATGTCGGCCAAAGAGGCTGTGGAGTTTGGGCTGCTCGACAAAGTGATCTCTTCTTTTGAGGAGATCAGGTGAGTCTTGTTTTTGCCAAATGGCACCATTTAGGCAACGATTTTGTGATGATCGACGGCAGGGCGGCTTTGCTGCCGTCCGGGGAAGCGGTGCGGTATTTGTGTGATCGCAAGCAAGGAATCGGCGCTGATGGCGTTGTCGTGTTGACGGAGAGTGATTTTGCCGATTTCAGAATGCGCATTTTCAACAGCGACGGCAGCGAGGCGAGAATGTGCGGCAACGCGCTTTTGTGCCTGCCAGGTTTTATGCAAAGCTGCGGCTTTACCCGTCCGAAATATTTGATTGAGACCCTTTCGGGCCTTGTTACAATCGGCTCCGGTCCGGATTGCGGCAGCTATTTTAGCTGCCTTAATCCGCGGTTAATAGACGCCAACTGTCAAATTGGCGGCCGCACATTTTTACAAATTGACGCCGGCGCGCCGCATGCCGTTTGCCTGGACCTTTCGCCTTATGGGATTGATTTGGAAAAAGAGGGCTCGGCCGTTAGATGGCATCCGATGTTTGCGCCGCAGGGGACCAATGTCTGTTTTGCCGAATTCAAAGAGGGCGAGGCCGTAGCGCGCGTTTTTGAAAAAGGCTGTGAAGCTGAAACGGAAAGCTGCGGTACGGGCGCTTTGGCAATAGCGCTTGCCTGCCGCCTGCAAAAAGGTTATATGGGAGAGCTAAGAGTAAAATATAAATATGGCCATATCCTGGTTTCTTTGGATGAAAAAGATGCCTATTTGAAAGGAAAGGCCGAGTTTGTGTTTGCCGGAAAAATAAATGAAAGAACCTCAGTTTCTTAAATCACACATGTCGCAAGCCTTGCAGCTCCTCAAGGAGGGCTGGGTGCGGGAGATCATTTTTTCCGGTAGTACCTATCAGATTGGGGTGCAAGATCCGGCCTTTGAAGAACTTTTTTGGCCCTTTATCCGGCTTGATAGCAATGGGGAGATAGCCGACGCGTTCTGCAATTGCGCCTCTTCGTCAGACGGCGGCTGCGTGCATTTGGCGGCAGCGTTTTTGCGTATTTACAATTTTTCCAAAATGCCTTTGCATGAACGGTTTTCGCGTTCGCTTTTTTATGCCTTATGTTTGATTAGCGCCCGGCGCTTTGGTTTTTCGAGCGAAGATTTTGTTCAAAGCCGAGTGAAGCTGAAAGCCTCCTCGCCCGGGATACAAGAAGAGCTCGATCATATTTTCAAGGTGCGCGCGGTCGAGACGGAAGAGACTTCCCTGAAATTTTCCAACTTGACTGAAGAGGAAATTGCCGCATGGCGGGCCGGCAGAGCTTCGTTCAAGCTTGAGTTTGAGCTTTCCTTTTGGTCCGATTTGGCCAAATTACTCTTTTTGCATCTGGATAACGGGGAATCATATAAAGTATCTTTTCGCGCCGAAGGGCGGCAGCTGCCCTATGCGATTGAAATCGCTTTTAGCGATTTTTCCGCGCTTTTTTTTGTTCAAAAAGAGGACTGGCCTCGTCTGATATACGCGCTAAAATCGCTCAAATGTCCATTGAAGGTCTTTGAAAATGGCGGCGCACTGATTGAAAGAGCCGAGTACAATCCGCAAAAGATGGAATTTATTTTGCTTAAAGACCGTCCGCAAGAGCGCCCGCCGGCCGATGATCATGTTGGCGGCTGGGCCTATGTGGCTAGCCAAGGGTTTTATCCCACCAAAGAGCACGCTCTTTTGCAAAAAGAAAAGATTACCAAAGAAGAAATCGATCAAACCCTGTCCGATTATGCCTCCCTTTTGAAAAAGATTTCCAATGTGCCGATTATTGATGAGCCGATAGAGGGGCAATACGAACTGTTTTTTGATGCCGAATCAAATCTGCATTTGCGTCGCATGTGCTTTGAAAAAGGGGATCTGGAAAGGGAGTGCTCTTATTACTTCGGAAATTGGGCCTATGTGGCCGGCAAGGGTTTTTACCGGCTTTTGCCCGGCATTTTTGAAGGCGCGGAAAAGGTGGTTTTGCAAAAGGATGTGGCCGATTTTGTTGATTGCCATACTGCTTTTTTGCATGGATTTGAAGGTTTTACGCCATACTTTAGCAACTTGCATTCCTATTTGGTATACAGCTTTTTGGAAAACGGCGCTTTGCGTTTTGACTCCGAGCTGGAACTGCCGGATGAATTTGAGAACTATATTGATTTCAGCCGGTGGCTCTACCTTAAGGGCCGCGGCTTTTTTTTAAAGGAGAAGAGCAAGGATGTGATTCTTTCACCCGGCATGGAAGTGCCAAGAGCCTCTGTCGGCGCTTTCGTGCTGGCGCATAAAGAGGATCTCGAGCAGGTGAAAAATTTCTTTTTGGACACTTGCCCGATCAAAGCGGCCGGATTGCATATCGGTCTTTCGGACGGCGGACAAATTGAGCTTTCTCCCAAAATTGTACCGGAAAACAATATTGCGGTAGAAGATTTGACGCTTTTTGACGGGGCGGTTTTCCGCAAAAACAAGGGCTTTTATATTTTGCCGCCTTCCATGCGTCTTCCCAAGGGTTATGAGACATTGCGCATTGTTCCGTCTGATAAAGAAAGCACCTTTATTAATTTTGAGTTGGACAGTCTTTTACCTTTTGTGATTGAACAGGATCGCCGGCTCAAGCGGCCGGAGCGGTTGGTTTTGCGCGCCCGCCGCATTTTGCGTCAGAAAAAAAAGAGCTTTAATTTTTGGCTTATGGATTTGGTCTATGAGTCGGAATGCGGCTCGGTTTCGGCTGTCCGGTTATGGGAAGCCATGCAGGAAAAGCGCAAGTACCTTTTCTCCGATGCGGGACTTTTGTTTTTAAAGGATTTTCGTTTTAACTGGCTATCCCGCCTCAATAAACGCCGGCGGCAAAAGCGGCAGGATCTATTGCGCATGAATACTTTTGAGTGGTTTGCGCTTTCCATGTTTGAAGATGTTTTGCCGCCAACTTCTGACATGCCCGGCGCGCGCGCTACGAGCCGGTTTATGGAGCAGCTGAGTACTTTTGCCGTAAAAAAGGATATTGACATCAGCGCTTTGCAGGCTGTTTTGCGGCCTTATCAGGAAACCGGCCTGCGCTGGCTCTATTTCATGTATGTCAATGGCCTTTCCGGGCTTCTGTGCGACGAGATGGGGTTGGGTAAGACGCACCAGGCGATGGCGCTGATTGCCGCGACATTGCCTGAGAACCCCGGTAAATATCTGGTCGTCTGTCCGACTTCCGTTATTTACCACTGGGAAGAGCTGCTTTCCCGCTTTCTGCCGAAATTAAGAGTCTGTACCTATCACGGCGGCAGCCGCTCTTTGCACAATTTTAGCGCCAAGTATGATCTGCTTTTGACTTCCTACGGCATTTTGCGCATCGGCGACAAGAGTATCGGCAAGCTGAACTTTGAAATAGCCATTTTTGATGAGGTACATGTCGCCAAAAACCATACTTCGCAAACGCACAAAGCGCTAAAACAGATTAAGGCGGTAATGCGGCTGGGAATGACCGGCACGCCCATTGAAAATTATATTCGCGAGCTAAAAGCGCTTTTTGATCTAGTTATGCCGGCCTATTTGCCAAAAGACGCCGTTTTCAAGGAGCAGTTTTTGGTGCCGATTGAAAAAGAGGGCAGCGTGGCCAAAAAAGAGCTTTTAAAAAGGATCGTTAAACCCTTTATTTTGCGCCGTAAAAAAAGCGAGGTTTTACTGGATCTGCCCGAAAAGATCGAAGAAATCTCTTATTGCGATCTCTCTTTATGTCAGAAGAATTTGTATAAAGAGGTCTTTGGATTTGCCAAAGACGCTGTTCTGCAAGATCTGCAAGAACCGGGACGGCCGGTATCCTATATGCATATCTTCGCGGTACTCTCTAAGCTAAAGCAGATTTGCGACCATCCGGCGATCTATTTGAAAGAGCCGCAAAATTACCAGAACTTTGAGTCGGGTAAATGGAATTTATTTGTCGATCTTGTAAACGAGACGCGTGAGAGCGGCCAGAAGCTGGTTATCTTTTCGCAATATCTGGACATGCTCTCAATCATTGAGAGCTATCTTAAAAAGCGCAAGATCAAATTCGCTTCCATTAAAGGCGCGACCAAACACCGCGAAGCGCAGCTTAAAAAATTTCAAGGCGATCCGGAGTGCGAAGTCTTTGTCGCGTCGCTTTTGGCGGCGGGCGTAGGTATCGATCTTTCATCGGCTTCGGTGGTCATTCACTACGATCGCTGGTGGAATCCGGCCAAGGAAAACCAGGCGACCGACCGCGTGCACCGTATCGGCCAGAATCGGGGCGTGCAGGTCTTTAAACTGGTTACCAAACATTCTATTGAAGAGCGCATTCACGAGATTATTTCCGCCAAGCAGCATCTGATTGATGAAACGATCGGCACGGACGACAGCGAGACGCTTAAGAGCTTTAGCAGGGAAGAGCTACTCTATATCTTTCGCAAGCTCGGCGATGATATCAAATAGAACTGCAAATGTGGATTTGATGCAAAAACCACTTCATGACGCGCGGCACCATACTGGTTAGCGAACAAATCCTTGACACCATCATGCTGGTGTGGCACTCAGGCGCTTTTTTTAATACCTTCAGCGGTGTTCGACATACATATATGAAGCGGTTGACCAGCGAGGCGGCCGAGCCGACCAGTTTAAAGGGCGCTTTAAAGACCAGCATCGCAAACTTTATTCGTTTGACTGCTTTCAAGTTCGTTGCTGGCCAGCACAGTTTTTTGGCAGCCCCAAAAGTCGCTTCCAGCGAACAGGCGCAGCGGATTTTTCTAAGCACCCACAAGCCGGTGTCGATGGCAAAGATGGTGGTGACCATGGTATTTACAGCAGATTGGTGTTCGCCGGTAGTCGAACGGCC
>CAZCPS010000056.1:0-7853 GCA_964499895.1 uncultured bacterium
ATCTTGACATGGATGTTCATTTTTTCCAGTGTTTGCGCAAGGCGGAAGCCGACAGCCGATCCGCCGACGATGGCAACAGAGCCGATTTTTTCCGATGGCGTCATAAAGTAGTCGTGCAAAAAGAGCATCGCTTTGGTTTCGCCGATAATGGTAATTTCATCGCCGGGCCGGATATGATCGTCGCCGTGCGGAAAAATAATCGTCTCTTTTAATTCGCCTGTCGGGTCTTTGGTCTGCCGCCTGATTAAACTGATGATCAGATCTTCCGGGAGGTTTAATTTGTAAAGCGGCGTCTCCGATTTGTTCCAATGATCCGGAATTTTAATCGTGCGCATTTGGATGGCGCCGTGCGCGAAATTCTCAATTGCCAAATCTTCCGGGTGGATAATGTTTTTGAGAATGTCGTGAGCCGCCAGCATTTCGGCGCCGATAAAATAATCTACATTGAAGAGGCGGCCAAAATCCAGTCTTGATCTTGCTAAAAAACTGATCTCCTTGACTCTGGCTACCGTTTTGGGATAGCCCAGGTTTTTGGCGATACAGCAGGCGACCAGATTGGTTTCGTCATCGCCGGTCATGGCGATGAAAAGCGCCGGTTCGTTTTCAATTAAATCTTCGAGCACCTGCCATTGTACGCCCAGCGCGCACATGGTCGAGAGGTCTTTTTCGCGGCCGATCTTTTCCAGCAGAGCCGCGTCTTTATCGATCAAAACGACATTATGCTCTGCCTCGGAAAGAATATAAGCGAGATAGCTGCCGATGGCGCCTGCGCCCAGGATGACAATATTCATGTTTTTGCCCAAAAATTTGTGCAGCGCGGTAAATGGCTGCTTAAATATTTTTTAACTACATTCTATTTTTTTGTCGACAAGTGAAAATAGGACGAAAGAAAAACTTGATTTATTCTTCTCCGTATAGGATGATTATAGCTCATGCACCGGTAGCTCAACTGGATAGAGTACCCGGCTACGAACCGGGCGGTTAGAGGTTCGAATCCTCTCCGGTGCGACCTTCAAGATGCCTATGTATTTAAAAATCATTGTCTGTGGTCCGCTTTCCAATAATGTTATATTGCTCGGATGCGATAAGACGCGCGTCGCCGCCGTCATTGATCCGGCAAAAGGCGCTCTTTTTGAAATCGGCAAAATGGTCAAAGATCGCCAATTTAAAATAGAAAAAATTTTATTGACTCATTCGCATTGGGATCATATTGCCGAGTGTTTTGCTTTTCGCGAAAAATTTCAGGCGCAAGTACTGGTGCATGCCGCTGACGCGGGGAATCTGGAGAATCCGGGCAGCGATCAAATTCCGATGCTATTTAATGTTGAAGGCCTCAAGCCCGATGCTTTTCTTTCTGACAATCAAATTATTTCGGTGGGCAATCTTGATCTGCGCGTGCTGCACACGCCGGGCCATTCACAAGGCAGTGTCTGTTTTTATATGGAGCGCGAAAAAATTCTTTTTTCCGGGGACACTTTATTTAAAGGCTCGCATGGCAATGTGAGCTTTGCCTTGTCCGATCCTGCCGTCATGAGAAGATCACTCAAAAAGTTGAGCTATCTGCCGCCGGATTGCCGGGTAATCCCCGGCCATGGCCCGGAAACAACTATCGGCAAGGAAGTTTGGCTAAGAAACCTCGAGGATTAAATGAAAACACTCGCTGCCATATTGGTGGAACAAAAAAAAGATTTGGTGATAGGCGAGCTCGAAATACCGGCGCTTGGCGAAGGACAGGTATTGGTGAAGGTGGCCTATAGCGGCATCTGCCAGAGCCAGATTAATGAAATTCAGGGGCATAAGGGGCCGGATGCCTATTTGCCGCACACTTTGGGGCATGAGGGCTCCGGTTTTGTTGTTGACGCGCATCCTTCGGTTGGTAAGGTCAAGGCGGGTGATCCGGTGGTGTTATCATGGATTAAAGGTGTCGGCAAAGAGGCGCCGCGTTCGATATATCGTTGGGGTGATAAATTGGTAAATTCGGGTGCGATTAGCACCTTTTTAGAATATGCCGTTATAGCGGAAAATCGCCTTGTGCCAATTTCCGCCGAGATGCCGCTGAAAGAAGCGGCGCTGCTCGGCTGCGCCGTTCCGACAGGCGCGGGCGTGATTTTTAATGAAATGCGTGATTTAAAGAATAAGTCGATTGCGATTTTTGGCTTTGGCGGTATTGGACAGAGCGCGTTTTTAGCGGCAAAATTGCTGGGAGCTACGCCGATTATTATTGTGGAAATTTATCCCGAAAGAATGGAGCGCGCGCGGCAGATGGGCGCCGATTTTATTATCGACGCTACGAAAGAAGATCCGCTGCAGCTTATTTCGGAAATTACCAAAGGCGCCAAATTGGATTATGCTTTTGAAGCGGCCGGCGCTAAAAAAGCCATGGAAAACGCTTTTGCTTCCATTAAAAATAATGGAGTTTGCATTTTGGCCGGCAATGTGCCGGCGGGCCATAAAATTGAGATCGATCCCTTTTCGCTGATTTTGGGGAAAAAGATTTTTGGATCATGGGGCGGCAGCAGTCAAATTGAAAGAGACATACAATATTATACCCAGCTATTTTTAGAAAAAAAGCTTGGGCTGTCGGAGATCATTACCCATCAATGCCCATTACCGCAAATCAATGATCTGGTAAAAGGCATGATGGCCGGTAAAATCGGCCGGGGAATTATTGATCTTCATCCGAGTTAAGAGAAAAGCTGCCTGAAGTCGATTTTTTCGCCGGCCAGAATGAAAACAATATTGGGTATTTCACGGGTGTTTTCCAAAAGATCGGTTAAATAGGTTTCGTAGCTAGCTGACGGTTCATCGGATCTGGGCGGCTTTAATCCTAAAAATGTTAAATCGGCCTGGCCGCCTTTTTCGTTTAGCAAAGAGAAAAAATCGCTTTGCGGGTGGACAAGGGGCGTAAAGGAAAGCCTTTTAAGGCGCAGGTATTGTTCCCGTTCGCTAAACATTTTTTGCGCCGCTTCCCTGGATAATTCATCCGGCACGATAGTGTTAATGCGAAGTTCCGCCCTCTTCCATATTTTACTGTGCTGCAACAAATGCGCCAGCGCCAGACAAAATTCAAAATTACCGGGATAGCGGCCGCGCCACCAGAGGTTGATCGATTTTTTCTTGCCGGTTTTAGAGAAGGCCTTATTTTGGCCGGGCGATGCTGTTTTGAGCAATAGAATATTCTTGTTTTGCAGATAGCAATTTCTAATGAGTCCCAGTAATTCCGGCAAACGGCTCGAAAATTGTTCAAGAGAAAAGATGACGGTGTTGGGCCGCAAGGAGCCGATGCCATAATTGTTAATGATATTGTGTATGCCTTGAATTTCACTTTGATCTTTGGTGATTTGGTAAAATCCGAACATCTTGTGCTGCGATAGCAGGTCTTTAATATTTTGTTTAATCATATCCTGCGGCGGTATGGATTCGGTAAGACTTATGCCGAAAGTTAAAAAACCGCGCGACTGATTTAAGGCGTGTGAAAGCAAAAATATATTTTGCTCCGTCAGCATCGGATCGATGACAGCTAAAATATTGGGCCGCCAATTTTTTACGCTTTGCTCAAGTTTGAGCAGGTTCATGACGGAAAAATGCGCCGCAAACGAGAAAAGGCCATAGCGCATGTCAGCCCAGTTGCCTTTAATTTTTTTGCGGCCGGCCCAGAGGGTAAGCAGAAAGACCAGCGCCAAAATCATGAAGGTGGCTCCGGCATTAAACATGAACATGCTGATAATACAAAAAAAAGTGCCGCTAAGGGGAATCAGCCAATGAATTTTGACGGCCGGCCGCCAGCTGGGATTTTTCAAAACGGTTTCCACGAGAGCGACAAAATTGATGAGCGCATAGGTAATGAGCGAGATCATGGAGAGAAGGGGAATTAGCTGGTTGATGTCGGTGCTGATCGAAAGAATGGAAGCAAAAATAAACGAGATCAGAATGCCGGTTCGGGGAAGTTCGCTTGGCCCGAATCCTTTGCCTAAAAATTTGGGGAGCATTCCATCTTTGGCAATCGCCTGAATAGTGCGCGGCGCGCCTAAAATACCGCCGAGCGCGGAAGAGAGCGTTGCGCTCCAAATGCCAAGAATAACTAAAAAGCTGATTTTGGCCACATGGCAGGCTATCATCGGGTACGATCTTAAAATGTCCGCGGGAACTTCTCTGGCCAGAAAAATAGCAAGGCTCGAATAGATCACATTGGCTGCCAAAACCGATGAAATTGTTCCAATCGGCAGCGAACGGGAGGGCTTTTTCAAGTCGCCCGAGAAGGACATGCCCGCCTCGATACCTGTAGTAGCCGGAAAGAAGAGGGCGAATGCGGTCCAAAAGGAAAGGCCGGCAGCTGTTGATAGCGAGGGAAGGTCGGCCGGAATGTTGGAGCCGCTGCCGCTTAAGACGGCATATATGGACGCGCCAAGCAGGAGAGCAATAATTAATTGGGTTTTTATGGCGGCATTAATGGAAACATACGAAACAATCGATAGCCCCAAAATAGTAAATATTTTAACGAGCGGCAGCGATAGGCCGGGCAGCCACTCTTGCAGGGAGACCGCGAAACCGGAGACGCACAGAGCGACCGAGGTCATTTGCGAGAGCGACAGCAGGATGCCGATGGCGGCGCCCAGCTCGATGCCAAGCGAACGGGAGATTATATAATAGGAGCCGCCGCTGCCCATATTCATATTGGTAACGATCGAAGTCATGGAGAGTCCGGTGAGCAGCAGGATAGATGAAGAGAGGCCGATGATGATCAGCATGGTGGTAAGGCCGACATGTCCGGTGATCCAGCCCAGCCGCATGTAAAGAATAACCCCCAGCATTTGAAGGATATTGGGCAGAAAAACGCCCGATAGCGTCCCTAGCTTGTCACTTTGTTTGGAGCGTAAAATACTTCTTAACGCCAGCATGTTTTTGAACCGGTTTTTTGAGGGAAATTATAACATATTTTGTAATTAATTTCTAACTGTAGGTCAGATAGTCGAATAGATCGTGCGGCGTGATAATCAAAAAACTGCTAAGTTTTTTGCAGAGCCGGTCGGTCTCTTTTAAAATATTGGGGTCTCCGACTCCCGGCAAACAAATGGCAGTCGGCAAAAGACGCGGACCGAATTGCCTGATATAGTGGATTCCGGCTAGATAATCGCTCGCGCTAAACCCTTCCTCTTCAACGCGAAAAAATAGTATATCTCGTTGATATAAAAGAGCTTGAATAGCAAAGTATAATCCTTTGCTCCCCGCGGGCGGATTGCCGAATGTATCGGAGAGCTGTTCTAAGGAATTGCATAAATAGGGATGGTTAAAACGGCCTTTTTCCGCTTCGCTAAATAATGCAATTAAATATTTCATGATTAGACCCGTTTTTATTTTTACTAATATTAAATAATGTAATTAATATCAATAAAAACGGGTAAAGCAAATAAGCTACGGCTTAAATTTTATTTTATGGAACTTGGCGCGGGATCCCAAGGTGTCTTCAATTTCCAATAGCCGGTTGTATTTGGCGATCCGGTCCGATCTTGAGAGCGATCCGGTCTTGATCTGCCCGGCTTTAGTCGCGACCGTCAAATCGGCGATAAAGCTGTCTTCCGTTTCGCCCGATCGGTGGGAAATCACGGTAGCCAGGCCATTTTCTTTGGCCAGATTAATGGTAGCAAGTGTTTCTGTGAGCGTGCCGATCTGATTGAGCTTAATAAGAATGGCGTTGGCGCTTTTTTCGGCAATGCCCCGCTCGAGATATTTGCGGTTGGTCACAAAAATATCGTCGCCGACGATCTGGACTTTTGATCCCAGCTTGGCTGTCAGTCTTTCCCAGCCCTGCCAATCATTTTCATCAAGCCCGTCTTCGACGGAGATAATGGGGTAGGCCGCGCAGAGCGCGTCGAGATAGGCGACCTGTTCTTCTGAAGAGCGTTCGGCAAAAGGTTTGCCCGAGAGCTTCTTTTTCTTCTCAATATATTTATGGGTCTCGGGATCGAAGAGTTCCGAGGCGGCCACATCAATCGCGATAGCAATGTCTTCCCGCGGACGGTAGCCGGCCATTTCGATGGCGCGCATGATTATCTGGAGAGCGTATTCATCGGACGAAAGCTTCGGGGCGAATCCGCCTTCGTCGCCGACAGAGGTAGCGTGCCCTTCTTTTTTTAATATGGCTTTCAAGGTGTGAAAGATTTCCGCGCCCCAGCGCAAAGCTTCTTTGAAAGAAGGCGCGCCGATTGGCTGGATCATAAATTCCTGGATTTCGAGCGAAGAGTCGGCGTGGGCGCCGCCATTCAGGATGTTCATCATTGGGCAGGGGAGATAATTGGCTTCCATGCCGCCCAAATAAGAATATAGTGGCATGCGTTTTTCGATAGCGGCGGCTCTGGCCGCGGCGAGCGATACGCCCAGAATGGCATTGGCGCCAAAGGTTGCTTTGTTTTCGGTGCCGTCCGCTTCGATCATGATCTGGTCGATCCCGGCCTGGTCGAAGACGGATTTGCCGATAAGCAGCTTTGCGATTTTGTCATTGACATTAGCGACGGCTTTGAGGACGCCTTTGCCCAGATAGCGTGTTTTATCGAGGTCGCGCAGTTCAAGCGCCTCTTTTTGGCCGGTCGAGGCGCCGGAAGGTACCATGGCGCGTGTTTGGACATCCTTGTCGGTCTTTAAAATTACTTCCACTGTCGGATTGCCGCGCGAGTCTAAAATTTCGATAGCATGAATCTTTTCAATCTTTCCCATAATTACCTTCCTTTTTTTTCATTAAACTACTAAAAGAATCAAAACGCAAGGCCGTTATTTTCTTTTCAGAGAGCGCTTTTTGCACCGCGCAACCCGGTTCTACCTGATGGGTGCATTTGACAAATTTGCATTTGAGGGCCAGGGCGGCAATTTCCGGAAAGCCCAGCAATATATCTTCTTTTAAGAGCTCATGGAGTCCAAAACTTCTAATGCCCGGTGTGTCAATGCAGAAGCCCCCCTTTTTGAAGATATGCATGTGCGATCTGGAAGTGATGTGCATCCCCTTGTTGGTTTTGGCGAGCGCTCCGACCTTTAGTTCGGTGTCAAATAGCGCATTGATCAGCGATGATTTACCAACGCCCGATTGGCCGGAGAGTACCGTAGCCTTGCCGGCCATGAGCTGCTTTAATTTGCGCAGCCCCTTTTTAGTGACGCAGCTGGTTTCCATATAAGGAACGAGAGCCTGCTTTAGTCCGGCTAAAAATTCCGCGAACACATCCGGCTCTGAGGGCGGCAGGTCGCATTTGTTGATTATGACCATGGGTTTGCAGTTGCCCTTTTTGGCGGAGATGATGTAGCGGTCAATGAGCGCCGGTCTTAACGCGGGCGAGGAAGCGGTTGTGACAATCAGCACGAAGTCGATATTTACGGCAAGAATCTGCTTTTTTTTTCTTAAAAGCTCTTCGCGCACCAGTTCCGAGTAGCGTGGCTCGATATGATGGATAATGCCGCTTTGGTCATATTCGACAATATCGCCGACGGCGGGCGGGTTTTTGATGTTTTTTTTCTGCTTGAAGCTGCTTTTAAGCAGACAGGGTTCTTCTCTGGTGTCGACAAAGATCCCTTCCTTGGTGATGGAGACTACCCGACCAAGCTTAAAATCACCTTTTTTGGAAGGTGCGGGCTTACCGGTTTTCTTGGGGCCGCGGCGTTCCTTTGTTTGATGGAATTCTTCTTCGATCAGAATGGGGTCTATTTTCATATTTTTGTATAGCAGGCGGTTATTCATTCATTATTTTTTGCCAGGGTCTTTTTGGCAACTAAATTATACCTGGGCAACTGCAATTAGCCTTGAAAATAATATTTGTATCCTGTTTACTCGTCTTTTTTGATGCTTCAAAAGGACGCAATTTATGAAAGTT
>CAZCPS010000057.1:0-7829 GCA_964499895.1 uncultured bacterium
TGCCTGGGAAAGCAATGCTCTTAGCCTGCTTCCAGGCAATGCCATGTACAACGATTTTACGGAAGAAGAGCAAGCCGACGCGCTCGCCCGCATTGAATGCCATTACTTTATGAATGACTGCTTTTTTGACAGCGACAACTATTTGATAGACCGCGTCCCGGCCATTCAACACATCAAAGGTATTATCATTCATGGCCGTTATGATATGATCTGCCCGCTGCAAAACGCGTGGGAGCTGCATAAAGCCTGGCCCAATTCCAAACTGCAGATTATTCCGGCTGCCGGCCATGCCGCTTTTGAAAAGGGTATCATTGACGCGCTGGTCGCGGCCACAGACGAAATGTCAAAGGATTTTATATGAAAAAACTGGTTTGCGCTCTCTTCATTTTCTGCATATCCGCAGGCGGCTTTGCCATGTTGCCGCCGCTTCATCATAGTTTACGCGAATTAAATGCCATCCTGTCCGATAAAACATTGATAGAGCAACTAGGCTCGGCCGAATTAATCGAGCAAATCAGTAAAACGGACCTTGGCTACCGGCTATTTACAACCAGATATATTTTAGATGTAGTCGTGCGCTATTTGCCAAGCGATTATCCAGGCCCCGGCCAATTTACCCTAGACTACCGGCCCCTGCAGCGACGCTAAAAACGCATATTTAAAGCGCGTATCATGCCGACAATATCTTTAATCTTGATCCGGCGTTCTCCAAACAGCACAAATGAAGGCTCGGCCGAAGGCTGAAATTTATCCCAAAAAATTTTTTTGCCATTAAGACGAAAAAGCTTTTGAGAAATTTTAAAAAAGCGGTGGATCATCCATACCGAAAATTTCTTTAGCCCTTGAATACTGCCCAATTCTTCGGCCGGGACGGCGCCAAATGTTATATAAGAGCACTATTCCGCGGAAAGGATTTTAACGACAGAAGAGACTAAAAGCTCCGAGGTGCCAATCGGCGCGTCCGGCGCTAAAATAACCTGACTAAGCAGCCACCCCTGACGGGATTCCAACCGGTTGAGCAGCGCAATGCCCATCAGCACCTCGCCGCGCTTTGCTAAAAACCACCTACGCCCAAAACGGTCTTGAAAAAGCTCCAAATTCGCAATGTAAACTTGCGGCCCCGTGCGCGAGCGCAGCCACCCCTTCCGCCGTCTTGTTAATTATATCTTCCGCTTCGGGATCTATTTGCATATGCTCGTGCATCAAAAGACCTTCTTTAGCGGCTCGCCTGATTTTTTTCCGCAAAAGCGCACCCTGATGTCCCGCCTCCGGCCGGTCTTTATGCGGATTTAAAAAAAGCTCATGGCCAAATTCGATCATGGATGAGCATGTGTTTTGAATCGCCCACATGGCAAACCTTTCCGAGGCAATCAGATAAATCACATTATTTTTGTTTTGCCGGCAAAAAGAGTGAAAAGCCGCAACCAATCCGGGCATCTGTTCCGATGCGCAGACCGGATCGCCGAAAACCACGGCGCAGCCGGCCTCAACACGGTAAGGAATAAAGCCCTCTACTTCCGGATGCACAAAATGTTTACAAGCCATATCCAGCGCAGCGTCAGCGGTAGAGTTGCCCCACTGCCGTAAAAGTTGCACAATTTTTTCCCGTTTATAGATATTATTATTCTGCAAAATTACTTATACCCCTATTTTAATTACAATGTACTTAATCTTTAAATAAATAAAAGAGGGTGATTACTTCAATAGTTTTTTTTAAACTCAACTTAATCCCAGAGCTTTTTGCTCAAGAATTTCCCAACGCAGATAGAGTTGTTCCAACTGTGTTTGCATCAGTGAGACTTTTGCACACAGCTGTGACAGCTTTTCAGAATTTTGCGCATTTTCGGGCAGCATAGATAAAGAGTTTAAACTCTTAACTTTAGATTCGAGTGATTCGATCTGCCGCTCAATTTGCCGGCATTCCTTTTTTTCATCGGAAGAGAGCCCCTTTTTGATAACAGGCTCTTTTATGCGCTCAATTTTTTTTGCCATTTTTCGGCCGGCAGCTTCCCACTGCGCGTAATCGGCAAATATGGTCATTTGATCAGAGCCCATAGCAAGCACGGAATTGCAAACACGGTCCAGCATACAGCGGTCGTGCGAGATAATAACCACGGCGCCGGGGAAGTCGAGCAAGCTCTCCTCGAGAGTTTCAAGCGTAGGAATATCCAGATCATTGGAAGGCTCGTCGAGCAGTAAAATATCGGCCGGCTGCAATAAAAATCTGGCAATCGCGATTCGGGCGCGTTCGCCGCCGGAAAGCTTTTCAACCGGCATAGCCAAATCGTCCGGCGCGAATAAGAAGCGCTTGCACCAGCCATTGACATGGATGGTCTGGCCGCGAAATTGGACATAATCGCCGCGGGGCGAGAGCGCCTCTTTCAATGTGCCCGTGCCGACATAATTGGAGCGGTGCTGATCGAAAAAAACAATCTTGAGATCGTCAGCCGGCTTAACAGTACCGACATCCGGAGCCATCTGCCCGGCTAAAATTCTAAGCAAAGTAGTTTTACCCGAACCGTTTGGGCCAATTAGCCCCAGCCTCGAGCCGGGCGAAAGCGTCAGGTCCAAATGGGAGAACAGCTTTTTGCCGGCAATCGATTTTTCAACATTATTAAGTGCAATAAGCTTTTGAGTCTGACGAAATGAGGCATCAAAGTCAATTTGGGCAAGACGGGTGCGGTTGCGCTGCCGCAAAGAGGAAAGCTCTTCCATGATCTTGCCGGCCTCTTCGATGCGGGCGCGCGACTTGCAAGTCCTGGCTTTTGGCGAATTGGAGAGCCACTCGGCCTCGCGCCGCGCCTTGGAGGCGACCGACTTTTCCTGCTGAATCTGCCCCTGTAAAAAGACCTCTTTTTTTTCCAGAAAATCATTGTAAGGGCCATCGATCATAAAATAGCCCCCCGGATAGGCCTTTGAAATTTCAATTACCCGGCGAGCGGCATTCTGCAAAAAATAGCGGTCGTGGCTAACTATTAAATAGGTCAGATCGGTCTTGGCTAAAAATCTCTCAAGCCAAAGCAGTCCGTCCAGATCCAAATGGTTGGTCGGCTCATCCAGAAGCAAAACATCCGGTTCGCCAACTAGCGCGATCGTAATGGAAAGTCTTTTTTTCCAGCCGCCCGACAAATTGCAAGCTAGCGTATCGGCATGCGAATCAAAGCCCATTTTACTGAGCCACATCTCAGCCGCGCGCTCTCTTTGGGACGGTTCAACGAGGCTCTCTTTGGCAATAACTTCCAAAATAATGTCTTTAGGATAGGATTTTGAAAAATCGCAAAACTGGGGCACGAAGCCAATTTTCAGCCCCCGCCTACAAGCGATTTGACCGGCATCGGGCGTCTCCTCGCCTAAAATAATTTTTAATAGTGTAGACTTACCGCAGCCGTTGGGCCCGATCAGGCCGATGCGATCCTTTTCAAGAATGCTAAAAGACAAATCGTGAAAAAGAGCGCGCGGGCCGAAAGATTTAGAAATTTTATTGCAATTAACAAAAAGGCTCATGCATCCATTTTACCTATCCGCCGAAAACATGTCGATCTAAACATGGATATTTCATATACTCTTGTCTTCATGATTACTTGAAAAAATAAAAAAATAATGGAAATAATTGAGCTCCAAATCGAGCGGCTTGGCATCAACGGCGAAGGAGTCGGCAAATATGAAGGCATGACCGTCTTTGTAGACGGCGCTCTGCCGGGCGAGCAAATTAAAGCGCAAACAACCCAACAGCGCAAAAACTACAAAAAAGCGAGTCTACTTGAAATCCTAAAGTCCTCTTCGCAGCGCATAGATCCAATCTGCCCGCTTTTCGGCCGCTGCGGCGGCTGCCAACTGATGCATCTAGAGTATGGAGCGCAGCTGGAAGCTAAAAGGCAGCGCGTAGCGGATGCTATTTTGCGCATCGGCAAACTTAATGCGCAAGTAGAACCCTGCCGACCATCGCCTTTGCCATTGCATTACCGCAACAAGATCCAGCTGCCCATAGCGCATGGCAGACCGGGTTTATATGCCAGAGGATCGCATACCGTTATACCTATAGATAAGTGCCATATCCATTGCCATCTTGGTGAAAAGGCTTTCTCCTTTCTCAAGGAGCGGCTTTTATCTTTACCTGATCCAACTATTTTAAAGCATGTCCTGATCAAAACCGCCGTTTGCACAAAAGAAATTCTCATCGTACTGGTAGCCGACTCTGAAAATCCGGCCCTGCAAACTTTAGCCGATAGACTGCTATCAGACATGCCGGAAATTAAAGGCGTTGTCCTGAATATAAACCAAAGCGAGGGCAATGCCGTACTGGGGCCGCAATATCTACTGCTCTCGGGACAAGACCACATCACCGAGACGCTAGGCGGCCTTACATTCAGCATTTCACCGGCCTCCTTTTTTCAGGTTAATACGCCTCAAGCGGAAGCCTTATACACCTTTGCGCTGAATTGCTGCCGGCTTACCGGACAGGAAACGGTGCTGGACGCTTTTTGCGGAGTGGGAACCCTATCGCTGCTGGCAGCAAAAAAAGCCAAAAAAGTCATCGGCATAGAGTGTGTCGGAGCTGCCATCAAAAACGCCAGGGCAAATGCTCTTCAGAATAACATTGCCAATGCCGCCTTTCAATTGGGTCTAACCGAAAGGCTGATCTCATCTATTGAAAACTTTGATGTCGCGTTAATAAATCCACCCAGAAAAGGCTGTGAAAAGCTTTTTATTGAAAAACTACTCGAAAAAAAGCCCAAGCGCATAGTCTATATTTCCTGTGATCCGGCGACGCTCGCGCGTGATCTTGGCCTGCTTGCTGCCAAGTATCAGATCGAGACCATTACACCGTATGACATGTTCGCGCAAACAGCGCATGTCGAGACGGTCGTAAGTTTAAGGTTATTTGGTTATAATTCGGCTTGAGTGAAAATCAATTAAAGATATATGGTGCACCTGATACACCATTTAAAAGGCCGCTGTCATGAAAACAAAAAAATTAAGTCTTGCGATGTTAACTTCGCTGGTTGCCGGCAATATGATCGGATCGGGCATCTTTTTGCTGCCGTCAACCCTTGCGCAGCTAGGCAGCCTGAGTTTGCTCTCATGGCTGCTTACCGCGACCGGATCGTTTGTTTTAGCGCTGGTCTTTTCACGCATGAGCCGGCTGATTCCCAAAACCGGCGGCCCTTATGCCTATGTACAGCACGGCTTGGGCGACTTTATGGGTTTTCAAACGGCATATAGTTACTGGATCGCGATCTGGGCCGGCAACGCCGCCATCGCGCTGGCCGGCGTCAGCTACCTGTCCGTCTTTTTCCCCGCATGCGCCGATCCTATGACCGCCTGCCTTGTTTCGATTGGGCTGGTATGGATTTTTACTTTTTTCAACATGCTGGGCGTCCATAACGCCGGTTTCATCCAGTTGATAACGACTATTTTAAAATTGCTGCCGCTTATTTTGATGGCCTGTATCGGCTGGTTTTATTTTCATCCGGCCTATTTGCTAGATGCGATTAATGTAGCAACACCGCCCATGTCCGATTTCAACCTGATCACGCATGCTGCGACATTGACCCTATGGGCCTTTATCGGGCTGGAGTCGGCCACCGTTCCGGCAGATTCGGTCAAAAACCCCAAAAGGAATATTCCGCTAGCGACCCTCTTAGGCACGCTGATTGCGACGGTGGTATATGTAGCCAGCTCGACGACGATTATGGGCATGCTGCCCAATGCCGCCTTGCAAACATCGCTTTCGCCCTTTGCCGACGCGGCGCAACTGATCTTTGGCGAATGGGGCAAATGGCTGATTGCCGCGGGGGCGGTCATCTCCTGCCTGGGATGTTTAAACGGCTGGCTTTTGCTGCAAGGACAAATCCCGATGGCGGCGGCCAGAGATAACCTCTTTCCCAAGATCTTCAAAAAGAAAAACAAATACGGAGTGCCGGCTTTAGGATTGATTATCTCCTCTCTATTGGTTACCCTCCTGCTCTTTTTTTCGATCGCGCCGAATTTGGTCTCCCAATTTAAAACCATTATTCTAACGGCGACGCTGGCTAATCTGGTTCCCTATTTATACACACCGGTTGTCGAAATTATGGCGCTCCGCAGCCATAGCCGCATGAAGATGATACCGCTTGTTACCGCGACAATCGGTGTTTTGTATGCATTTTGGGCCATTTTAGGCTCCGGGCAAGAAATATTGGTCAACGGCATTATTCTGCTGCTGTCAAGTGTTCCACTCTATATTTTCACCAAACGGGCAACTATACCCATTCCGTCTGCAGGTTCTGAAAAATCTCCTCGCTAACTTCAAAATGCTGATAATCCTGACGGGTATCCCAAAGCCCGCCCCAAATAAAACCGTTCTCATAAAAAGCGCTGCAGCAATCATCATTATCATAAATCATTCCTGCTTCATGCAGACTTCTGTCTACATACCGCACTGCATTATGAGGCAAAACCAAAGCTCCCTTAACATATGGGTTAGGCAAAGGATTAATATCTACCGCTATACCAAAACTATGTTTGGACCAATTTTCAAAAGATTCAACCACCTGTCCCGTCTTGGCCCGCTGACATAAACCGGAAGAATTGTTATCGGCCATGGAAAGCTCATCATCGGCATAATAATTGTCAATGAGATGCATCTTCTCAACCGGAAATCTCCGCTCCCAAAGCCCATGAAAAACCCTTGAGATCTGATCAATCAATCTTATGTTTACAACAAGGTCGCCTTGCTGCTCTTTATATTGCATATTTCTGTGATTCAACCGCAAATAGACTAAATGACAATCTTTCATAGGACAGTCTTTCGCCAAAGAATATTGCTGCATTATTTGCATAATTTCATCGGGGATGGGATGATAAACGGCCACATGAAATTCTCCGGCAGTTATTTGCCGTGATGGCTGGCAAGCCAAAGGCATTGAACAGGTCATATGCGTCATAATTGACTCCTGTAAAGGGTTATTAAAAAACTGAGAATTTATAACAGGACCGCATTTAATGGCTATTTATTTTTGAAGCCGGCGTGAAAATGCCCAAAACCAAATCTTGAAGTCGAGTATTAAACTACCTGTTGTTTTTTAAAATTCTTTTTGCAAATGTGATGTCAATTTTAGTGCAGCGCTGCATTTTATATTTTTTAAGCCCTTTTTTATGGTTAAATTTCAACCGTTCTTTAGCCAGCTTAAGTTTTTCTTCATAGCTGTCCAGCGGAGGACGACCACGCTGTGATGAGCTGAATCCAATGCTATCGACACCTGAAGAACTGTCGTCGGAACAGTTTTCCTCATCAGAAACTTCATGAATATGCCTTTTAAATTCTTCCTCATCGGAAGATATATAAGGTTCTCCCATATCCTCATCCATCAAAGAGAGAGCTCTAGCTTTGCCTTGCCGGCAAAAATGCTCCCTGGCCGCAGGACTTTTAGAATGGCGGCCTATCGAGCCAACCTTGTCTAAAAGATCGCCATAAGAAGGTGTGGGGCTGCAACCGGGCAATCCCCTGGTGCTCATATCCATAACAAAAGAAAGGCTTTCTGCGATAGTCAAGCGTCCAAGCTCAGTTATCAAATGTTCGGCATTTTTAGGGCTGTAGGAAATTACCCTGAAGCTAATATTTCCCCACTTATGGGCCATCTTAATTCTAGTAATGTTATTCTTGTTTTCTTCAACCGTAAAAGTCACAGGACTTATGCTCATAAAAACCACCTTCTTATTTGTTTAATATCGAAACAACCTGAAGAATCGGTTTTGGGCAATTTCAAAGCTGCTGAAATTCGTCTATCTCAACCAACTTAATATTAGTAATATTGAGTTGGTTGAGATAGGCAAATTGCAGTGCTTTG
>CAZCPS010000058.1:0-7794 GCA_964499895.1 uncultured bacterium
TTCAAAAATAGGACGAGTGTGATGATTTAAAGAGAAAAACTCAAAGGATTTTTTTACTGTTTATATATAATGTTTTTAGAAAATGACGAGGTTGCATAAAATTTAACGCTAAAGATTATGGAGAGCAAGGTTAATGCGCCAAGAAACAATGACCATACGGCTGTCGGTTGCATCTTCATAAAATAGACGGCGTAATAGGCGCCGGCTACCAGCGCCAGGTGTACGATCAGAGAATAGCGAAAACACCAGTCGGACAGGCCAAGCGAGCGTAGCGCGGCCTTATACAAGAAAATGGCGGCATTGGCAAAAATGTAAAAACAGGTGGTGTGCAGAAAAAAGGTCGAATAGGCAAAAACGGCGGCGCGGTCCATTCCGACAGACTCTTTTCCCAGATAGAGCGCGGCAAGGGCATGGCTCGAAGTCCAAAAAACCAGGGAAAAAAGCAGCATCAGGCCGAAGGTCATAATCAAGGCCGCGTGCAGGCATTTATTGGCTGTGAGCAAGGTTTTTTGGCCAAGAAGCCGGCTATAGAGGCTAAGCAGAGCTCCATAGATTCCCATCAATGGTAAAAAAGCGATTTGATCCCAGCTGAAAACGATGGCTATGGCGGTGCTAACTTCTTTGCCGTAATAGACAAACATGTTTACAAAACAGACGAAACAAAAACTGTTGGCAAATTTTTCCATGCCCGTATAAGAGCCTTGCCGCAAAAGCGGCTGCCAATCAGGACTGCGCATAATTTCATTTCGGGTAATTCGCTCTTGCAGGGAGCTTTCGTTGCGATAATAGAAGTAGCCCAAGAAAAGAAAGGAGAGCAAGGATGCGATAAATGTGCCCCAGGCAGCCCCGCCGGCGCCTTCAAAAAGGTTGGCATATGGGCCCAAGACTAAAAAATAGGATATCGGAATATTGGCAATGATGCCGACCAGACTGGCATACAAAATGCCGCGGGTTTTGCCGATGCCCAAAAAGTAGCTTTCCAGCGCTGTGCGATAGAGCACCGGAATGTAAGAAAGCATGATGATTTTAAAGTAGCCGGTTTCCAGCGCGCGAAAACTGATCGGATGTTTTAGAAAGGTAAAATAGAAATCTCCAAATTCTCTCAATAATAGCAGTATGGGAATGCAGCAGGTTGCGATCAGCAAACATTGGCTAAGAAGTATGCGGCATTGCTTTGGTTCGTTTTGGCCATATCTTTTGCCGATTAGCGAAGTGGCAAAGAGCAGTAGATGCACAAAGAATAATGATAGGCTCATAGCCGTAAAGCCGCCGGTTGTTGCCGCGGAAGTAAGCAAGGGGTCTTTGAGCGAAAGAATATAGCGGTCGGAAAGGATGATGACTGTTTGGATCCCCTGCGACAAAATCACGGGGAAGGCCAGTTTAAGTAGTTGTTTGTACATGCGCCTGCAGTAAGTTAAGTAGGGCTAGGGTAATGGCTGTTTTGTTGTCTTTGCAGAGAAAAGTTTTGGTGGGTAGCGTTTTGAGCAGTCTGCGGGGTAATTCTTCGATAAAAGCTGCCGGTAGCTCCAGTGACCCGATGCAGCCCTCTTCGGCGCCCAGCAGATGAAAGCACTCTCGTTCAGCAGGAGAAAGCTCGTTAGGGAAGGCCGGGGTTAGACAGTTTGCGTTAAAGGGCGATTGTTCCCATCTTACTTGAGGCAAAAGCGTTAATAATGGCTTTTGCAGGGAGGGGCAGATAGCGATGTTGAAGCGGTCGGGTGGTAGAAGCAGCGCGCCAACGCCTCTTGCGATAAAATGAATTTTGTAGCCGTGAAAATGGTTTAAAATGGCGTTTACCTGCTCTTTCCAAACATCGATTGATAAAGGTAGAAGAGAATCGCCCTGTCCGCCTAAATCAAAAAGCAGGCAATTAATATCGCCGGCGTGAAAAAGGTCGGCCAGTGTACGCCAAATATAAAAAAGACCGCTTTTAGGCTCCATCAGCCCCGGAATGAAAACCAGAAGGTTATTGCCGGGCGCCTTGTAGCAGTGAGCAAAAAATGGCCCGGAAGATGTAGGTAGAGATTGGCATTGAATCATATTAGTCCTTTGGATTTAGCTTCGCAATAAGCCCAGTGATAGCTTAAACCGCGAAAATTAAAAATAGTGTCGTACGAGTAACCTGAGTGGGGGTCGACTTCGGCGCAGCCTGCAAAATGATTTTGCATAAAAGCAGGGTGTTTTTGGCCAATTTCAAAAAAAAGACCGGCGGCTTTGGCATAATTGCCAAGAGACTGCTCGATCAAACCTAAATTGATGGAAAAGTGCACTTGGTAGGGAAAAAGTTTTAGTCCCTGTTTAAAGTCTAGTTTGGCGGCGGATAGCCTTTGGCAAGTCAGGTTGGCAACTCCGCGGCTGTTAAGATAAATAGCGTTTTCTCCATCAAACGCCAGAGCGCGGCTGTAGGCTTCTATGGCTGCTTCATGATTGTTAAAAGCGCGTTCTATGTGGCCCCAAACAAAGTGGGGATGTCCCTTGCCTGGGGCGGCAAAAAGCGCTTTTTTACCCCAGTCACGGGCTTCGTCAAGCCGCCCCAGTGTGCGCAATATTAGCGCTTTATAACCGATAACTTTGTAGTTGCCGGGGCATTCGGCCAGTTCCCTATCTATCATATCTAAATATTTCTGCGCTTTTTGCTCTCTTACGCTGATGCTGCGGCAGTGGCCGAAATGATTTAGAATGACCGGTATTTGTTCAATATGACCTTTTTTTTGCAGGATCGACGGCCGGATAGAGTCCACTACTACTCCGCTATAATAAATTTCCGGGTCGGAGCGAAAGAGTTTCACTGTATCTGATGTATAGAAAGCGCCCGAGGGGAAAAAGTTATACCGCAAACAGCTAAAGGCCTGGGTTTCTTTGGAAATGTTCTCAAGTAAATCGGAGAGTTTTTCCAGCTCGCCGTTATCAAAATATTCGTCGGCATCCAAGAATAGCACCCAACAGGTCTTGACCTGTTGCAGCAAATGGTTGCGCGCAACGCTAAAACCGCCCTTAAAATCGATTGCTTCAACATGATCGGTATACTGTCTGCAAATAGAACATGTGTTATCGGAAGAGCCCGTGTCGGCGATCAGAATTTCACGGACTAGCGGCCGTACGCTTTCGATACAGGTTTTAATGAATTTTTCTTCATCTTTGACGATCAGGCAGAGCGTGATATCATGCTGTTTCATGTTTGCGTACTCCTCTTAAAAACTCTCTTTTCAATATAGTTGAAAAGCTCTTTTCGATGCTGCGGCGCGGTAAACAGATGGTCGCTATCCTGTATGGTATGAACCCGGATGCCGGCATCGATCAAACTTTGGCGTTCGCGGTAGTGTTTTTCATCTTTTGATCCTAGAATTACGGAAATATCCGTCAATTTATTAAAAAAGCAAGAGCGGGGGCGCAGCGTTGCCCTGCTTTCAAAATATTGTTTGTTGAGTTGTAATTGGCCGCCATGCAGCGATACAGGATCTTCTTGCATCGGGTCGAAAGCTATAGATTCGGCAAGGCCGTTGCTGATTGCAACTACCGGTTCATTTTTATTCCGATGGGCGGCTGCCATCAGGGCTATTAGCGCTCCCGTACTGATTCCTATCCAAAAAATATTTTGTTTTAATCGGCCGGCGACCCAAAGAGCGTCTTCGAGCATTGAATTCAGGCTTGTAGTTACAAAAGATCCGGAAGAGAACCCCGATCCTCGAAAGTCAAAACGCACGACATCCGCCTCGCCGCAAGCTAAATGAAAGGATAGGTTGGCCAGTAATTTCTGGGGGCCGATTTTGTCGCCGGTAAGGCCGTGGCATAATATTATCGTTGCTTTAGGGGCGGTAGGAGCCCTGTCGATGGTGACGCTTAGCCATTGATTTAAAGATCTTGGCCAAATTTCCTCGCTTCTTTGGATCATGGTAAGTTCTCAATGGCAAAAAGCGCCTTTTTCAGATTTAGCAAACGATCTTCCGTACCTTTTAGACAAATTAGCGGAAAGTATTTTTCGGCGTTAATATTGAAAAGTTTTTGCGCTTCCTCTAAAAATATTTTGTTTTCATTGGCGCTGATCTCGGTGCGTTTATGGATCCTTTGCAGAGCGGTGTCAACCGGCGTTGTGATAAAAAAGCTGATATTTGCCAGGGGCAATTCGGCGAGCAAAAGTTCGTCCGCCTCAGTATATTGCCCGAAACATTCCTGATAGGTGCGAAATGAGAAAAGATAACGGTCGCAGATGATAAAATCATATTCTTCCGGAAGCCGTTCGAGCTTATCTTTCATCGTCAGTAAGGCGAGAAAAAAGTAACTGCCCTTAAATTGTTCTATGCGTTTTTGAGTTTCAGGTTGCGCGGTGTAGGACAAGTTTAGCTGATTTAAAAACAAAAGGATTTCAGGATCGCCTCTCAAGGGTTTGATAATGATGACTTTTTTATTCTCCTGCGTGAGGCGGCTATAAAGATCATTAATGAATGTTGTTTTTCCGGCTCCGTCGATGCCGCATACTTCTATCAGCTTGCCTGAGCAAAAAATAGGCGACAGCAGGAAAAGTTGAATGCAAAATAGTAGAATTAACCGCATGGCATGTTCTCGAATTTGTCATAAGCTGCAAAATAATCGGCATGTATTTGAGGGTCGAAAACATCAATAAAGCAGTTTAAAACGGATAGTTGGGGATGTTTTTTAATTATATAGGATAAATTGTTTTTCCAGCCGCGAAATTTTTGATCGGTTATGGTTCGGTCGTGATACAAGTGGGCGCAGGCTGTTGATTCGAGGAAAGTAAAATGGCAGCCCTGTTTATAAAGGCGATAGGCCCACTCGCTGTCTTCCAAACCCCAGGAGTTGATAGCTTCATCAAAAGGTTCTAAAAGAGCCATGTTGCGCGGAACGGAAACATTGCAAGTATAGGTCATAAACCAGGGATGCCGCAGCTCCGACAGTTTTTTATTGTAGCGCGAGAGCAGTTTTAACCTTGTATCGCGAGCCTGCGCCCTTTTCCCGTCCGGGGCGATATGCTGCCTGGCGCCGAGCGCCACTTGCGAAAGATGCAGTTCGTGGAAGTTGCAGTGGTTTTGCACGAATGAAGGTTCGACTATGATATCGCAGTCGATAAAGATCACTATATTGCCTTTAGCTTTGGCAATGCCGCAGTTGCGCGCCGCCGCCGCTCCGCGGTGGGGTGTGCGAATAATGGATGCTGATTTGGAAAGGAAATCGCAAGCGGCAGCGGGGCTGCCGTCATCGACAACAATGATTTCAAAGTCGTTTTGGGAGATTGTTTGGAGCGCGAGGGCTTTTAGCGCTAATTGAAGATGACGGGGTCTCGCAAAGTAGGGAATGATTATACTTGCTCGCATTATTTTATCAGGTTAACCGGATCGGGAGTTTGCAATACAAAGTGTTTATGGATAAATGAGAGTGTCTCTTGTTGGGCCGGAAAGGCAAGCAGGGGGAGCGCTTCGGAAAAGGAACACCATTTATAAGAGTCGTGTTCTTTATCGGAAAGTATTACGGGGGCGTTTTGGTCGGCATAGCCGCAAAAATTGGCGCTAAAGGCGATGCGTTTTTTCATTTGCTCGTAAAACATGGTTACATCGACATTGAATAACTTGCTGCAGTACAGGCCGCATTCTTCCCTGATTTCGCGTTTGGCGGCAACGCCTGCCGGTTCGCCGGCCTTGATTTTGCCGGTGACCATTTGCCAGATGCCGGGAAGATAGGAGCGTTCAGCCCTTCGCAAAAGCAAGTACAGCGGCTCTTTTTTGCTACTAGGATCCGCAATGTAGGCTGCAATAAAATTCGGCTCTGTCATAGGAGGACTCCTTTTTAACCGGAAAATTCTGTCCGGTAAGTTTAAATTGGGCCGTGGGGGCGTAGCCGTTGCGTTTGCGGCACATGCTTACATATAAGTTCGAAACAAGGTCAACGGTCAGTTTTTGGGCCTGAAGAGAAGATTTGTTGTTGTTGCCGCTTAAAAAATCCGCTATGCAGTTGTCTCGGGCGTGCTCATTGTATCCGATAAAAGATTCTATGGATCCGGAGAAGAATAGATCGCGCCCATGAATGATTTCATGCGGCGGCCCGCCGATAATATCGCTATTGCGGAATATATGTATGTCAAAATGTTCCAGTCCTCCGGCAGCTTCCTGGTTGATGCCGGGCGTGTGCCGTTCTTTAATTTCATAGGCCTGGTAGCTATGCACCTGAATATTCATGAGCGGGCCAATTTGCAAATTGAGTGATTCATGGCGTACCCGGCCATTATTTTTATAGGTGTCGGCAGGCAAATGCGCCCAGGCGCGGCGGGAAAAGCCGGACTGTAAAAGATTTAATGAGCAGGTGGTTAAAACATGCGAATTATGGGAAAATTCAAAGAGGGCGAGCATGTCCAGTTCTCCCATATCCCGATATTCGCCTTTTTTCCAGCGATTATAATAAGAGGCGTACCGGTCGGCCCCCATGCTTTGTTTATAGAAGGACTCGTCCAGGGCGAAAAGCTGATCATTTGGACCGTACTGCATAGAAGAGATGAGGCAATCGGTCGGTCTTTTTTCGGGGGGCAACAGATCATATGAGAGGAGGTAGGCGAGCAAGTCGATAAAGTGATAGCCGCTGTGAAAAATTTTACCATAACCGTATTTATATGGGTGGTTTTCGCGGGAGAAAAACTCGTTGGGCATATTCCAGCTGCCGTCGCAATGGTTTAATTGGATATGCGAGATGGGAATGGGGTATTTACTGATCAGGTCTTTGATTTGAGCCGCTATCCACTGATAGCGCAAATCATAGCGGCGCTGGCATTGCACGGTAACCGGAGTATGATGCTTGGCTGCCAGCGATATCAAGTGCCGGTATTCGGTTGATATTTTTTTTGCCTGGTTTTCTTCGTTTCCGACATCAACGGGAGCCGTGATAGGCTTGTCGGTAAGAGTCGGGATTTTGCGGCAGATAAGATATTGTAAATATGCGTAATGCGCTTTAGGTTCAGTGCTGATGATGGCATGGGTAATGTGGTTTTTTGCGATTAAATAGTCCAGGGCGTGCTGCGTGTTATTGGAAAGAACGGTATCATTACGATCGTTATCGGGAATGAAAAATAAAGTGGGGGCGGGATTTAACTGCCTGACAAAATTTTCCACCTCAAGCCGCTTGGATTCCAGCTCAACAATAAGAGTTAGATGAACGCCCAACTGCTGTAGACTGCGGATGTAGATTCTCTTGCTATGAGGACCTAGGCCGATTAAAAGAATTTTATGGTGCATGCTTTAAAATTTTTAGTTGCAACTTGATTCATGTAGTCTATAAATTTCGCAAACGGCTAAGAAGATAGATTTCCCATATTTTTTGGTCAAGGAGTTTTTCGCTTGGAGGTGAAAATGAAGAAGCAATCAGTTTTAATTTTATTTGTTTCGGTATACCCAAGGGCTTTGTAAAATTTCTTGCTTGTCGCAATCGGTTAGCGTAATGTTATTTTCCGTTGGAGAAATTTATGATGTCTTTGGTATTGGCGCTTGATTTGCAATTTGATCAAATGAAAAATTCTGGGCTGGCCGGCAAACAGGCAGCTTATATGCGAAACAAATTTGCTTTTCTTGGCATTCCTAAACCGTTGCTAAATCAGTCGGGGAAGGGTCTATTCAATAAGTACCCTGTAGGTTCTAATGAAGAACTGACTGAGCTGCTTTTGGCTCTTTGGGGAAAATCTCATAGGGAATATCATTATGCTGCGTGCCATTTGGCTTATCGCTGTCGCAAGCTGTGGTCTTTAGAAACGCTTTTGACCTTCGAATATATGATCCGGCAGTATTCCTGGTGGGATAC
>CAZCPS010000059.1:0-7720 GCA_964499895.1 uncultured bacterium
TAATCATGTTTTTATCGCGACCGACCCCGATAAGGCCGGTTATGAAGCGGCTCACAAAATTGGCCAGCTCTTTCAGAAAAGAGCGATCGAAGTCTCGGTAGTGATGCTGCCTGAAGGCTGCGATCCGGACTCTTTCTTTCGGGATCATGGGCCGGAGGCTTGGCGCAAGGCGCTCGATGGCGCGATAGATTATTTGTCCTTCCTTGTAAAAAAGGTGTCGTCGCAGCTGAATATCAATTCACCGGCCGGCAAGACCGAAATGGTGCAAACGCTCGCCGCGCAAATCCGCACCTGGGATGAGCCGATCATGGTGCATGAGAGCCTTAAAAAGCTGGCGGAGCTGACAGCTACGCCTGTGGAAATTTTCGGCGCGCTGCATGCGTCCGGGCAGCAGGTCTTTGTGCGTAGACCATTGAAGATCAAGGGCGCAACGGTAGATTATGACCGGGTGCTGGAGACCGATTTGCTTCGCTGGCTATATATTGACGGCGGGGAAAGTGAACAAATGGCCAAAATTGCCAAACGGCATTTGGAAGTTGCCTATTTTCGCATACCGGTATGCCGCAATTTATTCGAACGCTATAGCGCGTCTGCGGAAGCCAATTTGGTCATCAACATTGAGGAAGAAGCCGAAAGAGAGGTCCTATGCGCCATTTTGCAAAAAAAAATCAATAAAGAGAAAGCTATGGAGCTCTTTGTCCTGACGGTTAATAAGCTGCTTGAACGGGAGTGGCAATCCCAGATGGACCAAATTCAAAAAAAGATTCACTCCGGCGAGTCGGATGATGAAACTCTTCTGCTTGCCAAAGAATATGCGGAATTGCAAAAGGCTAAGCCTCAAGTTGATCTGTAATTCATTGATAATTAGAATGATGTGTTTTAATTGCAATTAATCTTAATTAAATCTTTGACTATAATTACTATTATCTTTAAAATAATGCCATTAATTACAAAATAGGATGGTTTATGAGATCACTTGCAAGTCGACTGCTGGGCGCAGTTTCAACATGGCGCAATGAAAATGGCAGAGAGTCCAACTGGACCGGGGTGGATGTGAATGCTAGCAACGCCGGAAGGAATGCGATTGCCGCAGTTGGTATTGGCGCGGCAACAGTTACCTCAGTAGCCGAGACCATCATATACATGCCTTTGGCTTTACTTTCGCATGCCGTATCTTTTATTTCACCTGCGCCGGCGAGTTTTTTCGGCAGTCTGTACCGCAGTTCAACATTGGCATTTAGCTGGAGCCGGATGAACGCTTCCCATAATCGTATCTTTAATAATATCTGTACCAATGATGGACTGGCCTCGCTCTTTTTGAACAAGTGTGAAATCTCGGAAGAAGAAGAGCTTAATTTAAGATCTGCGCTAGGCGCCGGAGGGGTTGAAGCTCTGGCTAGTCCGGTTGGCTATCATTGTGCCAGCCGCCTATATGATGAAGCGATGTGTTGCGATGATATCGTTTCATTTGCCAAGGAAAAATTTGAGTTTTTTAAAAATACCAAACTGCTTGAAGGCGCTAACTTTATCGTTGCGGAAGTACTCGATAAAGATGCGACAAATGAAACTACAGCCGACTGCTTAGAATCGAACTCGCCAAGACTGCGAGCCTTTATTGCTCTAAAGGCGGTTTATGCCTATGTTTTAGGACCGAAAAAAGAGGCTTCTGTTGCGGAATCGTCGGACGCTGCTTTTTTTCAAACCACAACCAAAAAGGGAATCGCAGCATTAAGAGGAAAATATAGTAATAATCCGGTTCTTTCTAAAAATCTTAAACTGTTACTGTTGGGCTTAAGACCCCGTTCCATGGTTGCTTGCCTTGAAACGAGGCTTACTAAAGAAGAATCCCGGATATATAACGATCTGCGCGATATCGCAACGAGTGAATCCCCTGAAGCTTTTTTCTTGAAAGATTGCACGGACTTGGCCTTTAAAGTAATATTAGAAATAGCCGCTGCTCCGGATTCTAGTGACAGCGATCAAGAATAAAATCTTTTAGCGACGCCAAAGCTATTCGTTCCTGTTTCATGGAGTCTCGTTCCCTGACGGTGACGCCCTGTCCTTCCAATGATTCAAAATCAATTGTAACGCAATAGGGTGTGCCGATCTCATCCTGCCGGCGATAGCGCTTGCCGATTGCTCCCGATTCGTCATATTCAACACGAATATGTTCGCACAAAGCAGCAAAGATCTCTCGGGCCATTTTGATTAGCGGCTCTTTTTTCATGAGCGGAAAGATTGCGGCCTTGATCGGCGCGATTTTAGGCGCGAATCTAAGCACGGTGCGCTTTTCTCCATTTTCCAGCTCTTCTTCCGCATACGCGTCGCAGAGCAAAGCCAAAATGGTGCGGTCGACGCCGAAGGTCGGCTCGATTACATGCGGAATAAATCTTCGATTGTTGACGGCATCGAAATATTCCATATTGACTTTAGCGTGTTCGGCATGTTGTTTCAGGTCGAAATCGGTGCGATAGGCCAGTCCATAGAGTTCGCTGGTGCCGAAGGGAAAGTCATAAACAATGTCTACCGTGCGTTTCGAGTAATGCGAGAGTTTCTTTTCGTCATGTTCCTTGAGGTGAAGCTTATTGGGATTAAGGCCAATTGAATCGCACCATTTTTGCATATCCTTCAGCCATGCGTCGAAATCGGTTTTCCAGTCTGCTTCTTCAATAAAATATTCAATCTCCATTTGCTCGAATTCGATTGTGCGGAAGACAAAATTGCCGGGTGTGATCTCATTGCGGAACGCCTTGCCGATTTGCGCGATGCCGAAGGGTATTTTGAGACGAGTGGTATCTATGATATTTTTATATTCCAAAAAGATGGCTTGAGCCGTCTCCGGACGCAGGTAGGCTACATCGTCGGTGCTTTGCGTTTTGCCCATGCGCGTCGAGAACATCAGGTTAAAGTGCCGCGGCGGCGTAAAATCTTTGCTGCCGCATTTGGAGCAGGTGATTTTGTGAAAATCGATCAGCAGCGCCAACTCGGTAAGCGAGAGTCCTTCGAGATCCCGGTTTAGATGTTCTTCGAGCAGGTGGTCGACGCGAAAGCGCGACTTGCATGATTTGCAGTCAATGAGCGCGTCGTTGAAGCTATCCAGATGGCCGGAGGCTTTCCATGCGCAGGGATGCAGGAGAATGGGGCCGTCGATACCCACCATATTCTCTCTTTTTTGCACAAAGGTTTTCCAAAAAAAATCTTTGATATTTTTCTTGAGTTCGCTGCCATAGGGTCCGAAAGAATAGGTGTTGGCAAAGCCGCCGTAAATTTCGGAGCCGGGATAAATAATGCCGCGGCGTTTGCAGAGGGCGACGATCGGTTTGAGGGGGTCAGGTTGAGCCATAAATATCCTTTAATTGATTTATACCGATTCTTCAGGTTGTTTCGGTATATATATCATTGCCCTTGACCGGAATTTTGTAAAAGGACTATTTTGAAAAAAATGTGTAGGCTATGCAAGAAGAACCCCTGATTACAATTGTTTTGGTTTTGCGCAAATATTTCCATCTGGGTTTTTTGACGCTCGACAGCATTTTAGCCCAGGAGACCAAAAACTATGAGATAATAGTGGTTGAACAGGGTGCTACTTCGCATGATCTTACCATGTTTAAGAGCTATGCCAGGGAGATCTGCGAGGTCATCTCACTTGGCGAAGAAGTGCCGCTTTCAGCCATGATGAACAAGGCGCTTAAAAAAGCCCGGGGACGCTATGTCAATTTTCTTTTTCCCGGATGCGCTTATATTTCCAAATTTTGCCAGGGTCTTGTAGCCAACGAGCTGCAAAAAAATAATTTCCCCGAAGTTTTTTATTGCGCCTACTTGTCCAATGACGCCAAGTCTTTGCCTTCGGTAGCAATGGAACCTTATTTTCCGGAAACTTTAAAACAGGGTAAAATGCCCGCTCCGTTGCATGCCATCTGGTTTTCAAAAAAACTTTTGGAAGAAATTGAGGGCTTTAACGAACAATATAGCTACAGGGCCGATTTTGAGGCGATTTGCCGGCTGCAGGAAAAAGCCGGGGCGCTGCGAATGATCCATTCCTCCAGAGTATTGGTTGATCTGGCGCCTGCAAGAAAGAGCGCGAGCGAACATTATCAGTATGTTAAGGAGACGATCACGGTGCTTTATCGCCATTTTGGCCTCTTGCATGCTTTTTTCTGGTGGCTGACCCAGGATCGCCGGGGCTTTTTCAAACTGGGCCTTAAGACTTTCAAACAAAATATCAAAAGACTCTAAAAATGTACCAAGCCTTTTTAAAAGTACCCTTTTAAGCGCTGTTTCCCTATAATAATTCTACGATATACAGGGAATGAACATGGATTTTTTAAAACTTGAGGAGTGGCTTAGGGAAAGAGGCGAACCCGCCTTTCGCAAAAACCAGATTCTTAGCTGGATCTTTCAAAAAAATACTTTAAGTTTTGATAAAATGACCAATCTCTCCGGTGAGTTAAGAGATGGGCTTGCTTTAGAATTTCTGTTGCCCTCTTTGCACATGGTGAAAAAAGAAGAAGGTCTGCAGACGACCAAGTGTCTGTGGCAGCTTTTTGATGGCCATTTTATTGAGTCGGTCGAGATTTTAGCTCCAAACAGGCGTACCATTTGCGTTTCTTCGCAAGTCGGATGCTCGCTGGGCTGCGCTTTTTGCGCTTCGGGCAAAAAGGGGCTGCGCCGCGATCTGACCGCCTTTGAGATTGTTCAGCAGGTGCTGCTTTCAGGCAGCGCGCCCACTAACATTGTTTTTATGGGTATGGGCGAGCCGCTTTTGAATTATGAAAATGCGCTGTCCGCCATCAGACTTTTCAGTGAGCAAATGCAGCTTTCGCAGCGTCGAATTTCCCTTTCCACCGCCGGCATTGTCGAAAATATTTTGCTTTTGGCGAGAGAAAAGCTGCAAATCAATCTGGTGATCTCTTTGCACGCGGCTTCTCAGGCCAAGCGGGCTAAAATTATGCCGATCGCCAAAAAATATCCTCTGGAAACGCTTTTGGCTGCCGCGGAAGAATACTTTCAGGTTACCGGCCGGGATGTGGCTTTCGAGTATGTGCTCTTAAAAGGAATCAATGATTCTCCTGAAGACGCCAGAGCGCTGACTACCATAATGAAACGCTCCCATTTTTCCGTAAACCTGATCCCCTATAATCCGGTGGCTGGTTCGCCCTATCAGAGTCCGGATCGGGAGACAATCGAGGGCTTTTTCAACTTCCTGCAAGATGAGAAAGTGGTTGTTACCAGACGCTATGCCAAGGGGCAGAGCATTAATGCCGCTTGCGGCCAGCTGGCGCTGCATCATTAGCAAGTTCGATGGCGCTCTCTAAAACGGCGTCCTTTCCTGAAAAATAATCCTGCGCCGTAGTGGATATCAGATAATCGGGCCGGTATTCATCGAAATCTTCCGGCCGGATATGCCCAAAACCAACTTTTGAGGTTGTTTCGGTATATGCACCTCTGTTAAATAGAAAAAAATCATAGTCTTTTTTCAGGTTTTAGAGCGAGGTTTTTTGCTTGCTTATTTTGATGGCTTAACTTAAACTTTTTTGAAGTACTTAAGCAATAAAAAACCGCATGAATGTCGCCCACTATTTTACTTTTTTAAGAATTGTGATCATTCCCTTTTTTCCGCTCTTTTATCTGAAATATGAGTGGTTTCATATTGACGCGCATTTGCTGCCTTATGTTTTGCTGCTTATTTTGGGAGTTTGTGAAATTTCGGATGTGGTCGACGGATTTTTGGCCCGCAAGCGTAATCTGGTAACGGACGCCGGCAAAGTATTAGATCCGATGGCTGACAGTATTACGCATATTCTGGTCTTTTTTACATTAACCCAGGGCGTGGTCGGCCTGCCCATTTTGCTGGTTTTTGTGTTTCTTTACCGGGAGTTTCTTATCAGCACGCTAAGAACGCTTTGCGCTCTTAAGGGAGTCGCGCTTGCCGCCCGAAAAAGCGGCAAGGCCAAGGCGGCCGGGCAGGCTGCTGTCAATCTTTTCATTGTCGCCCTGCTCATTCCTTTTTCGTATGGTCATCTTTCGCTTAACAGTTTACAAAGTTATAGCTTTATCGCGTCGTTGATCGCGGCTATATATACGATTATATCGGGCGCGGATTATGTCTATTCCAACTGGCATTTTATCAAGAAGGCTTTTGCCTGATCATCACCCATAGCTACTTTCAGTTAACGATCAGGGCTTTTGCCTGATTATTTTTTGATATTGCTCTACATATTTTTGGGTAGAAGCTTTCCATGAGAAGTCTTGCAGCATGGCGGTTTTCACCATTTTTTTATATTTGGACGGATGTCTGGTGTAGATGTTTATGGCGCGATCGAGCGCTTTATTGATACCCTGCGCGGTATATTGCGAAAAGACAAAGCCATTTTTTTTGCTGTTTGGCACGGCCGGATCGTCTATATCGAAAACGGTGTCGGCCAGGCCGCCTGTTTTGCGGACGATGGGAATGGCGCCGTAGCGCATGGCGATCATTTGGGTCAGTCCGCACGGTTCAAAATAGGAAGGCACGATAATAAAATCGCAGGCGCCATATAACAAGTGCGAAAAATGATCATTGAATTCAAAATTTAAAATGGCGTTGGGGTTGTTTTCCAGGTGTTTTTTTAATTGGGCGAATTCATCTTCGATCGATTTGATGGGCGAGGAGCCGAGCAGCGCGAACTGGGCCTTTTTTTTAAGACTGTGGATAATGGCGGATTTAATCAGTTTGGGGCCTTTTTGCGGCACCAGCCGCGAAATGCAGCCGATAAGAGGGCTTTTGGACTTGTCCGGGAAAAGCAGTCTTTTGCAGGCTGCCTTGGCTTCTAAAATGGCGCTGATCGAAGAGTCGTTGGAGTAATTGATTGCCAGATTCAAATCTTTTTTGGGGTCCCAAAACAGTGAATCCAGTCCGTTTATAATGCCGGTTAGCTTATAATGGTTGCGCAGCAAAGTTTTTTTAAGACCGCAGCTGTTTTTCTTTTCTAAAATTTCTTTGGAATAGGTTGGCGAGACAACAGTTACGGCATCGCATAAATTAATAGCACCCTTGAGCAAATTGATGTCGCGAGGATTTGTGCCGTCTTGCAATAGATGGTCTTTTAAGTAAGATTTGCCCTTAAGGCCGAGTCTGTCGAGGTCCCAGGTGGCCGCAATGCCCTGATAGGCCAAATTATGAATCGTCAGCATCAAGCCTTTGATTCGCAGTCCTCTATCGTCAAACATGTTGCGATATAATGGCGCTATAACAGCCGTGTGCCAGTCGTGCATGTGCAGAACATCGATCGGACGGCCCCTTGCCAACAGGTATTCAAGCGCTGCCTTGGCAAAGTAGCAGAACCTGGCGGTATCGTCCTTATAGCCATAGATATTGGGCCGGTGAAAATAATCTTTTTCCGGATCAATCAGAGTGATTTTCAAGCCTTGCAGGCGGCAGTGGTAAATGCGATTTTTATATTTTTTCCGACCCTCTTTGCACAGGATCGTTTGCCCGGATAGCCGAAACGAAGAAAATATTTTTTTGTCGATAAACTGGTATTTGGGCAGAATGATTTCGACATCATGGCCCTCCTGAGTCAGTTCATAGCTAAGACCGGGGATCACATCCCCCATACCGCCTACCTTCGCGATCGGGGCGGTTTCCGCGGCGATTTGAATGATGCGCATATAGAGCTCCTTCTCTAATTCGTATTAAAAACAAAATAATGATTTTGCGCAAGGCTCTCTCCCTGAGAGC
>CAZCPS010000060.1:0-7703 GCA_964499895.1 uncultured bacterium
TAAATTCGATCAATATTCTTCATAATTTTAGCCTACCAAGACCAGTTCATGGTCTTCGGGCTTCATGTCTTTTGTAAAACAGGGAGAAAAAATATAAGAGCTTGAGTAGAACGGGATATTTTTTAAAAAATTTGTGAAAACCCGAAGGAAGGGCAAAGACGAGTTTCGGTTGGCTCAAGAAGGTAAGTTAATACAACTGCCATCCGGAAGCCGTGTTATACATTGTCTTGCCCCTTGCTTCGAAAGGTATGGTGGGGCGGTGAAAAAAATCACCAATACGGACCCCGAAGAGAACCGCGGAGTTTTTCACAGATTTTATTAAAAGGGGTACATTTGCTTGACACCGGCGCGATTAGAGAACCGAAACAACCTGAAGACTCGGATTTTCAGCAGCTTTGAAGCCGCTGAAAATCCGATTCTTCAGGTTGCTTCGGTATAAATCAAACGCAATCCAAACGCTTTTTAAGCCTATAGATAGCGTGCGCGCCGAAAAGCCCCATAAACCCCCACAAGGCAAAAAAACAGACCCAAAAGGGCAGAAAACCCGTTTGCCCCAATACAGCGGCTTTAGTGCCCTCTAGCACATAAAGCAACGGATTTAAAAGGTGCAGCGCGCCCAGAACGGGCGACACTTCGCAAACCGCTTTCCAGGTGTAAAAATAGCCGCAGAACATAAAAAGAGGGTTAATTACCCGGCACCAAAGCCAGGAAATGTAGCGTAAATCTGTGATCCATGACGCAATCCATAAGGCAAAAAAACCATAAAACAAATTGCCGGTAAGAAAAATCAGACCAAATTTATACAAAGAAAGCTGTGACAAATCAAAACTGTTCCATAGAATCAATTTACCAAGCGGTATTAAGCAAAGAGACAATATAGAACCGCCAATCGCCCACGCAATGGCCTGCGAAGCAAAAACCGCCTGCGATTTTATCGGCAGAATTAGTAGGTTGGCGATTTTTTTGTCCTCAATATCCTGCGCCATACCGCTGGCTTTGCCAATCGTCATAAATAAGGCAAAGGTGGATACCGCGCCAATCAGGATAAAAAAACCATAGGTGCTGTTTAAACCCATCTTGCTCATAAAATATCCATAAACAACGGTATTGGTAGTCGCCATCACACAGACATCAATAAAATTGCTCAAAAAGGCTTGTTTGAACAAGTAAAGCTCTTTTCTAATCAGTTCTAAAAAACAATGCATCGAAGTCATACCTGATCTCCTTCTTTTAATAAATGCAAGAAGACCTCTTCAAGATTCTCTTTTTGCAAATCGTTTTTCAGTTTTTGCGGGCTCTCGATTACTTTAACAATCCCCTTGTCCATCACGCATACTCTGTCGGCTAAGATCTCCGCCTCGTCCAGATAATGGGTCGTGAGCAAGACGCAGCAGCCGGCCTCTTTAAGCTCTAAAATCGCACGCCAAAGTCTTCGTCGCACTTGGGGATCCAACCCGACCGTCGGCTCGTCCAGGATCACAAGATCAGGACGATGCACAAGCGCCCTGGCAATCAAAAAACGCTGCCGGTAGCCGCCGGAGAGCTGCTCCACCTTTTGCGCGGCATATTCCTGCAGATCAAATTGGCAAAACAGCTCGTCGATCCGCTCTTTTAGATCCTTTTTCAAAAGACCATAATAGCGCCCCTGAAACTCCATGTTTTCCCGTAAGGTCAGCTGGGGATCAAGATTCTGCTGCTGCGGGCAAAAGCCGATCTGCCGGCGATATTCCAAAAGATTTTTATAAATCGACTTATCCTGCCAAAGGATATCGCCGGAAGTGGGCGGATGCAATGAGCAAATAATCGACGAAAGCGTAGTTTTGCCGGCGCCGTTAACACCAAGCAGAGCAAAAATTTCGCCTCTTCGCAAATCAAAGCTGATATCGCAAAGAGCCTTTTTACTTATGCCCCCACAGCGATATATTTTGTGTATGTTTCTGATTTCAAGAAAGTTATGACTCATATAAAAGACCTAAATTATAAGTTAATAAAAAAATATTAGTGCGCGCTCGCAAAGTTAATAAATTCTCATTTAACTCACCTTTTAAGATCTAAATTGCAGTTAGTATAAACATTTAATGACAATCAGACAAGAAAAAAACCGCCTCAAAAACATTGAGGCGGCAATCAAGAAAATATTAATGATGAAAATGTTTGGGAACCGATACCTTTTTATGGCCTTTTTTAGCCTCAAAATACTCCAGCGCGCTCTTGATATCGGCAAGCAGCATCTCCGCCATATCAAAGCTAAAGCCATTTTTCACTACGATTCGCTGCACTACCAAATCCTCGCGATTTTTAGGCATCGCATAAGCCGGCACCAGCCAGCCACGCTGACGCAGCCGTTCGGCCAACTCGTAAAGCGTATAATTGGTCTTTTGCTTAAGTGTCCAGGCAAAGACAGGGATATCGTCGCCTTTCGAAATCAGCTTAAACGGCCCCATCTTGGCAATCTTCGAAGAGAGGTGCAAAGCCACCTTTTGGCAAGCCGCCTGCACTTCGCGATATCCTTCAAAACCCAGCCGCAAAAAGTTGTAGTATTGCGCGCAAATCTGCGCGCCGGGACGCGAGAAGTTGATCGCGAAAGTGGCCATTTTACCACCCAGATAATCTACATAGAAGATCAAGTCTTTCGGCAGCTCTTTTTCATCCCGCCAGACCACCCAGCCTACGCCGGGATAGACCAGGCCATATTTATGGCCGGAAGCATTTATGGACATTACACGCGACAAACGAAAATCCCACTTTAGCTGCGGCTGCAGGAAGGGTGCGATAAAGCCGCCGCTGGCGCCGTCGACATGGATCGGAATATCCAACCCCTTTTTCTTTTGCAGATCGTCCAGCTCTTTTTGCAGTTCGGCTACCGGCTCGTAACTACCATCATAGGTGCTGCCCATGATCGCCATCACGCCGATCGTGTTCTCATCGCACATGGCGGCCGCCTTTTTAGGATCCAAAGTATAGCGGCCTCCTTCGCAATAAACAAAACGGGGCTCGATCTCCCAATAACGGCAAAACTTTTGCCAGCAGATCTGCGCATTAATCCCCAAGACCAGATTAGGCTTGTCGGCCGTCTTTTTGAGCTTGGCCATTTTTTCCTTCCACTCCCACTTGAGAGCCCTACCGCCGAGCATACACGCTTCGCTGGAACCGATTGTCGAGCAGCCAACAAAATTGGCCTGCTCCGGCGCATTCCAGAGCCGCCCTAAAATGTTGACGCAGCGCTTCTCGATTTCGGCCGTTTGCGGATACTCGTCCTTATCGATCATGTTTTTGTCAAAAGTATCGATCATTAAATTGCGCGCTTCCGGCTCCATCCATGTCGTCACAAAAGTCGCCAGATTATAGCGGGAGTTGCCGTCCATGATCAGCTCATCATGAATGAGATCATAGGCCGTCTGGGGCGCCATCCCTTTTTTAGGCAGTTCATATTTGGGAACCACCTCCGAGAGAGCCCTCTGCGCGTAAACGGGCGTGATATTTTTCTCGCTGTGGCCGAGGCCTCGCAATAAAACTTTTTTATGTGTCATTTTGCTTTCCTTATGGTTTTAACTTTCCATGAGGGCCTTTTATAATAATGAATTACAAATGGAATCGCGACAAACAGAACAACTCCCGCGATTAAAAAGAGCGTGTAGAAAACGGGATTACCCGTCTCTAGCTGGGAGGGAGGGAAAAAACTGACAATAAAGGCAAACAGAACCGCCAAAAGGCCAACGCCCGAGACAATCCACATACCTGTTTTTCCTCCGGGAATTTTATAGGCCCGCTCCACTTTGGGCTGCGAATAGCGCAGTCTGATCGCCGCTAAATAAAGCAGCACATACATCACCAGATAAAGCGCGACAGTCAGCGCGGTTAACAGAAAATAGGCTCCGCTGACATTGGGGATCAGCAAAAAGACAAAAGCCAAAACAGTCACGATAATGCCTTGCACCCATAAAATATGGGTCTGAATGCCAAATTTGTTAGTATACTGCAAAAAGCGCGGCAGCTCGCCGTTTTTGGCTGTTGCCAAAAGACCTTTACTTGGTCCGCCAATCCAGGCGATAATGCCGCCAAGCGCGCCGAATGTCACAAGAAAGCCTACAATCGGCACCAGCCATCTGATGCCAAAACGGGTCAGCAATTCTTCAAAGCCTTGCATAATCCCGACCGTCAGGCTTATATCTTTGATCGGCAATACGGCGCCGATGGCCACCGCGCCCAGTAAAAAGGCTGTAATGATAATGCCAAGCGCTAAAAAAACCGCTTTAGGGTAGCCCACTTTAGGCTTTTTCATATCAACTACATGCACCGCGCCAACTTCCATACCGGCAAAAAGCAGTACGGTACCGGCTAAAAAGGCAATCTTGTCGAAATTGGCAAAATCCGGAAAAAACGAGCTGTTGCTATGCAAAAACATCAGTTCATTGCCATTTAGAATCCAGATCAATCCCAGGATAATAATAAAGATCACCGGTACGAGCGTGCCCATGATCACAAACAAAGTGGTAAGCCATGAGGCCGCTTTGAGACCGCGAAAGTTAACAAAGGTAGCGCCCCAATAAACAATCAATATTACCGCTACAACAAACAGCTTGTTATTCGCCAGGCTCTGATCCAAAAATACATATGAAATCGTACCGGCGGCAAAAGCCAGAACAGTCGTATACCATACCGTATTTTGAATCCATTGCAACCAAATGGCCGCAAAGCCATACTTTGAGCCAAAAGCTTCTTTGACCCAGCGATAAACGCCGCCCTCTTTGGGCCAGCCGGTGGCCAGCTCGGCCGAGACCAGCGAGACCGGCAATAAAAATAGCAGAGAGGCGAACGCGATATAGAAAATCATGGTCAGGCCCTCTTTGGCGATTAACGGCAGCCCGCGCAGGCTCATTACCAGCGCTACATTCATCATCGCCGCGACAAAAACACTTAAATAAGGTTTTTTCATGGTATCTTCTCCTAAAGAAATTTTTACTATATTTTTATTCATAAGCAAAACCGCCACAAAAGTCAACCAACTATATATATACTCAATAGACTTCAAGACTTGGGTTTTCGGCTGCTTCAAAGCAACGAAATTTGCCGATCTTAACCGGCTCAATATTATAATATTAGGCCGGTTAAGATCGACAAATTGCGACAGCTTTGAAATTGCCCAAAACCCAAGTCTTGAAGTCTATTGAGTATAACTGGAAATTGATACTGCCGCATGCTACAATGTTTCCTAAAAAACAGGCAGCTCTTATTATGACAGATAAACCAATTATAATTTCGACTCCCCAACCCCTGCTTGTTGCGCTTAGTGAAATCTACCACGGAGCCTCTAATAACACGCTTAAAAATCTTTTGAAAAATCGACGGATTTCCATCAATGGCACACCTGTTTTGAAAGGCTCGCATGAACTTCAGGCCGGCGACATTCTGACCATAACGCCCGCTTACCGAAAAATTTCAGGCGGCATTGAAATCATCTATGAAGATAAGGATCTTGTAATTATCAATAAGCCCGAAGGCCTGCTTTGCGTACCCTTAGACACCGGCTCTGCTATGCACGCTTTGGGCATTTTACGGCGCCATTATCATAACTCGCCGGTATGGGCCGTGCACCGCATTGACCGGGAAACATCGGGCATAATGATTTTTGCCCGCAACGACGCCTCCTTTTCGCGGCTAAAGGACATGTTTAAAAACCATGACTTTATCAGAACCTACATAGGCATTGTTTTAGGAGCGTTAACGGAACAAAAAGGCACATGGAAGAGTTACTTGACGGAAGTTAATGAGTGTGAAGTAATTAGCACCAACGAGCCGCATAATGGCAAGCTGGCTATCACCCATTTCGAGACCATCTCCCAAACACCGAACTATACCTTTTTAAAAATCCGCCTGGAGACCGGCCGCAAACACCAAATTCGCGTCCATTGCCGGGAAAACAGGCATCCAATAGTCGGCGACCGCAAGTACTGCATACCGCTTGCCGACCCTATCCACCGTCTCTGCCTGCATGCCTATTGTCTGGAATTTTCCCACCCCTCTTCGGGGAAGCCCATGAGCTTTTACGCCCCCCTGCCTCAGCAGTTTGCAGCATTAGGTCTACCCGATAAAAAATTACGAACGCTATAGCTCTTTACATTCCACTATCGATCTTGTGTAAAAAAGCGATATTTTCTCTTTAGAGAGCTGCTCTAAAAAATCATTAGCAGCATTTGGGGGCGCGATTATCAAGAGTTTAAGCGGCACATCGGAGACCAATTCAAAAAAGTGCTCTTCATGCAGTTTTCCATGGCTATCGAACCCGGCAATGCCCCTAAAAACAGCGCATTGGTAAATCTTATGCTCTTTAACCTTCTCAAGCATCCATTCATACAAAAGCTGCCCACGATGTTTTTGCATCGCGTACATATAAAACTCTAGACTTACCCCTTCCATTTCCTCTCCCGTCAAATAAATAATTTTATGAACATACTTCCTAAAACCGTAGCCAAAAGACTGCCGCCCACATGCAATCCCACCATAAGCATGCCGTACAAATATTCCTGCCCGGCAAACAGCATCACCGTTTCGGCCGAGAAAGTAGAAAAAGTGGTCAACCCGCCGAGAAAACCGGTGGTTATAGCCAGTTTGAGAACTTCCGGCAAGAGGCGCCGATCATGCGTCAGGGCAATAAACGTGCCGATTAAAAAACCGCCTATTATATTCGCGGCCAAGGTGCCAAATGGAATAGTAGGAAAAATGGGGTTTAAAAGTTCACCCAGACGCCAACGAAATACTGCTCCGCAGGCGGCGCCAACGCTAATTGCCAAAATTGCAGATAAAGCGGCCATTTCTAATATTTTCCTTAACCTCGACTTTGTACATTTTTAAGCTTTGATTTCAATAAGATCTTGATTTTCTATGACTTACCGCTTTCCGCGGTAGGCTTGAATCAAGCCATCCGGAAAAGCGGTAAGTCATAGAAAGTCAATAGCTTGCAGAAATCATGCTTCAAAAATGTACAAAGTCGAGTTAACTTGACATTGTACATTATTCGAGTTAAATGAAAATATTTTTTGATCTCACCAATGACGGGTAAAAGCGGCGCTAATATATATACCGGCAAAAATTAAAATGGCCGTAACGCAGCAAACACGCTTTGCGCAATGATCGGCTCTGATCGACATAACCATGCCCTCTTCTCTTTCAACTTGAGAGCGGATCACCTCTATCGCCTTTTGCTTTAAGGCCTCCCGGGGCGACCGCTCCGGCCAGGCGCCTTCCGAAAGCCGCTCCCTAATATCCAGCGCCGACAAAGAAAAAAATGTACCGTTCGGGCGATAAAAGTAATAAATATTCGCGTTCTGAACAACCGAACAGAAAAGCTGAGCATCAATATCATATTCAGAAATTAATTTATAGCGGTCTCTTATTGAAAAAAAATGACGCGCGCCAACAATTCCCCCTTCATTATACAAGCCGTAGTAATAAAGCCGCGCTTCCGCGCCGGATTCTATATCGGGATAAAACCATTCAACCTCCTCCTGAAGCGATGCAATAGACAGCATAATCAACCTTATAAATTTTTTAAAAAAAATTCTAAGCCGCTACTTACTATCTTGCAACCAAAATTTCATCATCGCTATTGCTAAAAAAAAATAAGAAATCTAAAATCAAATGCTTAATCGGGGCCATAGTTCAGTTGGTAGAACGCTACATTCGCATTGTAGAGGTCAGGGGTT
>CAZCPS010000061.1:0-7428 GCA_964499895.1 uncultured bacterium
CGGTAAGTCATAGAAAGTCAATAGCTTGCAGAAATCATGCTTCAAAAATGTACAACGACGAGTTAAAAGCAAAACTTGACGATAAATGTAAAGTTAGCTTTATTGCAGTAAAGTAACGCAATATAATAATATGAGCTGCAGAAAAAAAATTCTTGTGACCGGCGGCGCCGGTTTTTTGGGTTCCCATCTATGCGAAAGACTTCTTTTCGAGGGGCATGAAGTAATTGCTCTGGACAATTTCTTTACCGGCAGTAAAGAGAATGTCCTGCATTTGCTGGATAATCCGTGCTTTGAGCTGATGCGGCATGATATTGCCCTACCTCTCTATATCGAAGTTGACGAGATTTATAATCTGGCCTGCCCGGCCTCTCCCGTCCATTATCAGCACAATCCGGTGCAAACGACCAAGACCTCTATCTATGGCGCGATCAACATGCTTGGTTTGGCGAAGCGTGTTGGCGCCAAAATCTTCCAGGCTTCTACCAGCGAAGTCTATGGCGACCCGGAAGTGCATCCGCAAAAAGAGATTTATTGGGGGCATGTCAACCCGATCGGTATTAGATCCTGCTATGATGAAGGCAAGCGTTGCGCCGAGACGCTCTTTTTTGATTACTGGCGCCAGTATGGCGTCGGCATTAAAGTCGCCCGAATTTTTAATACCTATGGCCAGCGCATGCAGATGAATGACGGCCGCGTGGTCTCCAATTTTATTGTGCAGGCGTTACTTGGCAATCCGATTACCATCTATGGCGACGGATCGCAGACGCGCTCTTTTTGCTTTGTTTCCGATTTGATCGACGGCTTTTTAGCCTTTATGGGCACGCCGAAAAATGTGACGGGGCCGGTTAATTTAGGCAATCCGTGCGAATTTACCATACTGGAGCTGGCAGAGAAGGTTTTGCTTCTTACCGGTTCGGCGTCAAAGCTGGTCTTTAAACCGCTGCCGGCCGATGACCCAAGGCAGCGCAAGCCCGATATATCCCGCGCCAAAGAGCTATTTAACTGGGAGCCCAAGATTAAGCTGGAAGAAGGACTCGTTCAAGTGATCGCCTACTTTGAAAAGGAGCTGCAAAGCAGTGATTTACAAAGTCGAGCTTACGGGCCCTAATTATATTTTTGCTTTAGTCTTTCGTATTCTTTGATGATTTGGGCTGCTATGGGAGCCGCTTCCTTGCCGCTCTCGCCATATTTTAAATAGACGACGATGCAGAGTTCCGGCGCTCCGCCTTTACCAACTGTCTGAGGGTAATAGAGCGAGGCAAACCAGATGTCTTTATATTTCTTTGCCGCATAGGAAGGCAGAATATAGGGCGTATGGAGCAGTTCGGCTGTCGATGTTTTTCCAATTAGTTTATGTTTTAAGGCCTTATAGTCCAGATAGAGCTCTTTGCGTCCCCAGAACTTTTTGATTTGCGCGGGGCGCGCTTGCCCTTTTTCACCTGAGACGACCAGATCCATGCCGCGCAGCAGCATCTGTTGAACGGAGGCAGGCAGAAAAAGGGTGCGCGAAATCGGCGTTTCAGGGGGTTCATGAGCGATTTCACTGATGATTTGCGGACGGAGCATCTGCCCGCCGGCAAAAGCCGAAAGCATCAGGGCGGCTTGCAAGGGCGTTGCTATCAAAGAGTGCTGCCCGATGGCAAAAGAATAGAGACCGGTCTTGTTATACGCGACATCTTTGGGCAGATAACCGGTGATTTCGCCCGGCAGGTCGATGCCGGTCTTGAGGCCGAAGCCCAGATCGCGCGCGGCATCAAGCAACTGCTGCGGGCTTTTTAGATAGTCGCCGGCCAGCAGGGCAAAGTAGGGGTTGGAAGAGCGCTCGATGGCCGAGAGTATGTCAATTTGGCCAATATCCCAATGCGAACTGCGCGGCAGGCGGCCGCCTTTATAAAACCGGTAGTAGGGTTTGTTTTTTAAAGTGTAGCCTACGATCCAGGGGCCGCCGGCATTATTGCGCCGGACCATATCGATCATGGTAAAGGGGTTTAGTTTATGAAAGGCCGGCGGTTTGGCAAATTCTAAAAAGCGCTGTTTTAAGGCGGCATAGGCGGTAATCAGCTTGAAGACCGAGCCCATGGTGGCAGATTCCCGATAGCAGCAGGATCGGCCGTAGCCAAATCCTTGCCGGGGATAAAAGGCGGCGGCCAGGTCTTTTTCGAGCGGGGGTTTAGCGCCCGTCCTTAGACGGCTATAGCGGCCGAAAAGCGGCCGGTCAAGCAGGTCGTAGCCGCGAAATGTTTTAAGATAATCAACGGCGAGCGAGGGGTCGAGCGGCGCTAAGGCGGCAAGAATGCGCGCAAAATCTTTGGCGAATGCGCCTGTTTCCGCGTGTTTTTGCTGCCAGTCGGAGAGCATTTGGATGTAGGGCAGGATGTTTCTGTCGCTGCCGGAAGAGGCGATATTGTTAAATTTGAAAAAGGAGACGAGAAAAGTGGAGCGGTATTTTCGGTAGAATTGTTCAAAAAGCTTATTCTCCCTGATGTCGAGATATTCAATATAGGGCCGGGCATATGTTTTTTTTCGTTTTTCCGAGGCTCTTTTTTTGCGGATAAAATTTTCGGAGTGTTCCTTTTGCCAGCTTTTAAAATCATGGGTGTGGAAATATTTTTTGAGCATGGTTTTAAGCTTTTCTTCCAGACGGATGGCGGCCTTGCTCTCTTCCCAATAGGCGGCAAGGCTCTTTTCCTTGACCTTGGCGATCAGTTCGTCGGAAAAGGCGGAACTGTAGACGGCTATGCGGCAGAGGTCGGCTATCAGCAGCTTATCGCCATTATGGGCCGCTCCTTCAAAAAAGGCGGCAAGGCGGCGTTTAATGGCAAAGACTTCCTCCGCATTTTCGGCAAGGCAGGAAAGAATTTGATTTTGCCGTTCCGGCGGCAAGGTCATTTTGGCGATAATGTGCCCTTCATCTTTTGGGAAAAGTATGTCGAAAACAGGGCATGCCTCTTTTTGATGGGCAAAAAAGAGCAGCGCCTCGACATCCTCTTGCATTGCAATCGCATTTTGAAGGTTGGCAATTTTTTTCATGGCCGCCGCTGCCGCGGAAGAAGGGGGCATGAGCGAATGTAAAAATTCTTGCCAGGAGAGCTCTTTTGTTTCCGTAGAGAGTCCTTTTTTAGCGGGGACTTCCCTTTCTAATAATACTTTATTGTCAAAAAGATTGGCGATATGCCGGGGGCTCTCGAGCCATTTGTGAATATTTTGCTGTTTTATTTTCCAAAGTTTTTGTCTGGCTACCGAAACGAAATCGCCGGGGTTAATTCTTGGCAACGAGGCGAGGGCGAGCACCTGTCCCGATTTGGGGTCCAGAACGACGATAGCGCCTCCTTTGATCCACGGCTGCGGCAGGACGGTACGGGTCTTTAATCGGGAATCCCAGACCTTGTTTGCGCCGTCGCGCTCTTTTTCATCGGCGATCAGCAATTTTTCGGCAAATTCCTGCAACTCCATGGAGATGCTTAAATTAATTTTTTGGCCGGGTATGGGCGGAAGGGAGCAGGGCTGTTCTTCTAAAAAATTACCGCGCACATCGACCGAATAAATTTTTTTGCCGATGCAGCCGCGCAGCTGCGGCTCAAAGCGCCCTTCGATGCCGGCCTTGCCGATCTGGTCGCTGGCGCTGTAGGCTTTTTGACGCAGATGGGAGAGGCGATCGTAAATATCCTCGATCGTTTTATAGCCGATTGGCAGCGGCGGCTCTTCGAGGTTTTCAAAGGCTCCGGCAAATTTGATGAGAGTTTTTAATTCGCGGGCGATTGCCAAATATTCTTCTCGTGAAATCGCGCCCAAATAACCGATAATGTCACCGGCCGTTTTACCTTGGGGGTAGTAGCGTTGCGAGGCCGCTTCGGCATGCAGTCCCGTAAAATCGCGCTCGATCATGCGCAGACGAAAATATTGATCTTCAGAAATATTTTCTTTAATTATGTAGGGCGCGTGCGGCAGCAGGCTGGCTTTGGCGTGGATTTCGTCTTCGACGCGGTCTGCGTCTAGATCCAGCTCTTGCGCCAAAAGCTCGCTTAATCGGCGAATGTGCTCTTTGCGTAAATATTGTTTTTGAAAAAGGCCATGCTGATCCGTTTTGCGCAGGACGGCCGGAATCTGACGGATATCGGCATAATAAACGGTGGCATTATAACAGATGCGGTTTAAGGCCAGCGGCAGATTGTAGCGGTCGTAAATTGTGCCGCGGTCGGGGTGCAGCACTACAGTTTTGCGCTGAGCGCGCAGCGAGTCCTGTTCGCGTGTATCCCTCTGCAGGACAGTCAGATGCCAGATGCGAAAAATAATCGTCAAAAAAATAAATAAAGTTATTTGCAACACTTTATTTGTTTTACCGGCAATTGAGTCGTCGGGCGATGCGTGATTTTTAGAATTATAATGTTTCATATATCGGCCAAAAACCCTTGTTTTCTCACATTTTACTTGGAAAAAAACAATATTTCGAGTAAAAATGTATTTTCTAATTCTATGAAATTAGAATGTTGCGCGCCTGTAGTTCAATGGTAGAACCATAGCCTTCCAAGCTATTTGTGTCAGTTCGATTCTGATCAGGCGCTTTTTATCATATAAAAAAAATTATGAAATGGAAAATAAAATTTAACAAAGGATTTGGTTTTGGCAACTAGAGAAGAAATGGTCAGCGTAAAGGATTTGCTTGAGTCCGGGGCGCATTTTGGGCATCAAAAACAGCGATGGAACCCCAAAATGAAGCGCTTCGTGTTTGAAAAGCGTAACGGTATATACATAATTGATTTGGCAAAAACGATGCAGCAGCTGCGCGTTTGCATTGATGTTTTGGATGATGTCGTGACTCAGCATAAGCCGATTTTATTTGTCGGTACAAAAAAGCAGGCCAAAGAAGTAGTGCGAAATAGCGCGCAAGAGGCCGGCGAGTTTTTTGTTTGCGAGCGTTGGCTGGGCGGCATGCTGACCAATTTATCAACTATCCGCCAGTCGATTAAAACATTAGAGCGTTATGAAAAAAGAATTGCTTCAGGCGGCGAAGGACTGACCAAAAAAGAAATTTCGCAGATGAAGAAAGATCAGATAAAATTAAATCGCAACCTTTCCGGTATTCGCAACATGCGAAAACAGCCCGGAATGCTGATTGTAGTCGACCCCAATAAAGAACACATTGCCGTAGCGGAAGCCAAAAAACTGGGCATTCCGGTCATGGCGCTGGTCGATACCAACTGCAATCCCGATCCTATTGACTTCGTCATTGCCTGCAACGACGACGCATATAAGAGCATCAAGCTGATTCTATCGGCGCTCTCCAATGCGATCATCGCTAAAAAGCAGGAGATAAATGTCAAGATAAGTAAAGATGAAGAGGCGCCGGAAAAGGGAGAGGAAGATGACCGTTAATATTACTCTGGATATGGTTAAAGAGTTAAGGGAGCGGACCGGCGTTGGCATGGCCAAATGCAAGGAAGCTCTGGTAGTTGGTGAAGGCGATATGCAAAAAGCGATCGACCACTTGCGTAAGACCGGCATTTCCTCCGCGGTGAAAAAAGCCGCAAGAGAGGCGAAAGAGGGTTATATCGGTGTATGTGAAAGCAAGGACGCGGTCGCTCTGGTTGAAATGAATGCCGAGACGGATTTTGTCGCCGGCAATGAAAAGTTTAAGGAGTTTCTGCAAAACATGGCTAATCAGGCGGCATTAAGCAAGCCCTCTTCGCTTGATGTTTTTTTAGAAGAAATTTACGCGAAAGATAACTCTTTGACCGTCGACCATTACCGCAATCTTTTAACACAGCGTTTTGGTGAAAACATCGTTATCAAGCAAGTCGAAGTGATCTCCAAGCCGGCTAACGCTTCTTTTGGCGTTTATTCGCACATGGGCGGCAAGCTGGTAACTGTTGTCCAGATAGACGGAGCCAAAGGCGAAGAGCAGTTTGCCAAGGATTTGGCGATGCATGTTGCCGCGGCCGATCCCGAGTATTTGAGTGTTGCTGAAATCCCTGCGGAAATTATTCAGCGGGAAAAAGAGATCGCTGCCGGACAGATTAAAGGCAAACCGGAAAATATTATCAATAAGATTGTTGAAGGAAAATTGCAAGCTTTCTATGATGAAGCTTGTTTTTTAGACCAGAAGTTTATTAAAGACACTTCAGTATCTGTTAGCCAATATGTGGAAGCGTATGGCAAGAAAATCGGCAAGCAGCTTGCCATAGTGCGCTTTTGGCGCTGGAAAATTGGATAATTTATGCCGGATCTTTTATATAAGCGTATCCTGCTAAAGCTGTCGGGGCAGTCCCTGGCGCAAGAAGGGGGCTATGGGCTTAGTGCTGACGCATGTCAGACCATGGCGCAAAATATTAAAGAGCTGCAGTTTTTGGAAGTGCAGGTTGCCGTGGTAATCGGCGCGGGGAATATTTTCCGTGGGCAGATGGCAAGCGAGGCCAAAATGCAGCGGGTTCCTGCCGATCACATTGGCATGATAGCTACGCTGATCAACGGCATAGCGCTCAAACAGGCTCTCCAAAATCTGGATGTCAGAGCAAAGGTGCTAAGTGCTTTTGCCTGTCATGAAATGGTCGCGGAATACTCTTTCGAGAAAGCCTCAAAATATTTCAACCGCGGCGAGATCGTGATTTTCGTCGGCGGCACCGGCCATCCTTACTTTACTACTGATACGGCGGCGGCGCTGCGCGCTGCGGAGATGAATTGCGATCTTTTGATCAAGGCCACGAAGGTAAGCGGTATTTACGATAAGGATCCGGTGCAATTCAGGGATGCGGCACACTTTGCCCAATTGTCGTATACCGACATTTTGGCTAAAGATTTGAAAGTGATGGACCCTGCGGCGGTCTCTTTATGCCGGGATAATAATATTCCGATTTGCGTTGTTGATGTTTTTGAGAAAGGTTCTTTGACCAGGGCCGTTCTGGGTGAAAAAGTTGGAACAATAGTAACCGGGAAATAAGGTATGAGTATTGAAAATGAGATGAAGGAAGCGATGGAAGCTGTGATCAAGCATTTGGATCATGAGCTAAAAGGTCTTCGTACCGGTAGAGCCAATCCGGCTTTGCTTGACGGCTTGCATGTGGAAGTCTATGGCACGCAGATGCGTCTGCGCGATATCGCCAATATTACCGTGCCGGAGTCGCGTCAGCTTTTGGTAACGCCTTTTGACCCGTCTAATTCTGCGGCAATCGGCAAAGCCATCGAGCGTGATTTGGGCATGCATCCTGTTGTTGATGCCAATGCCGTTCGAGTAAATATTCCGCCGATGGACGAAGCGATGCGTAAGGATATGGTCAAACAGTGTAAAAAACGCGCGGAAGAAGCTAAAGTGGGCATTCGCGATGTGCGCCGCAAAGCAAATGAGCAGGTGCGTAAACAGAAAGCGGATGGCGACATTCCCGAAGATATGCAAAAGCGGCTTGAAAAGAAAATTCAGGAAGCTACCGACACTTT
>CAZCPS010000062.1:0-7045 GCA_964499895.1 uncultured bacterium
GCGGGAGCTTTCGCGTTGCCGAAATGGGCAGTTATTTCCTTACGGACCCTAAGGCTCTATACTAACCAATTTTTGTCCAGTACAGAGCGATTAAGGTGTTAAATTATATAATAACCGGCGTCAGTGGGCAATTTAAAAAACGCTAACAACCATGTTTTTTTCTTTGATTTTTTTTCTTTGCAAGTGCATAATTGTTTAAAACGGTTCAGGATGACAACTTGTGAAAGTTTTAGTAAATGGCGCGGCCGGCTCTGGCCGATTCATAACTACGAATTAAAGAAAATTCTGCCCCTCTGGTTCATCAAGTTTTTCATCTCATTCAACTACGCGATTCTATTTGCCGCAAAAGATACCCTGATTGTCACAACGGCAGGCGCCGAAGCCATACCTATATTAAAAGGCTGGGTAGTCCTCTTTGCCGCTTTCGGAGCCATTTTAATCTACTCCAAACTTTCCAACCATCTTTCGCAAACCAAGCTTTTTTACACGACGCTTTTGCCCTTTTTGATCTTTTTCCCGATCTACGCCTTCTTCCTCTATCCTAACCGCGAAATGCTCTCCTTTCATGAATCGGCCGACTTTTTACTCTCCATAGTCGGCAAAGAGCACGCCCATTGGGTATCGCTCTACAGATATTGGATGCATTCGCTCTTTTTTGTAATGGCCGAGCTGTGGGGGGCAATGGTCATTCAGGTCTTATTTTGGGGCTTTGCCAACCAGATCAATAAAAAAGAAGAGGCCGGCCGCTTTTATTCCATCTTCTCTACCGGAGGCAATCTGGCCACCATGCTAGCCGGCCAGACCATCTGGTATTTATCCAACGCCTTCGGCAAAAACCGGTTTGACCTGTCGCTTAAATGCCTGCTGTCGGTGTCGTTTGCGATTACACTAACCGTCTTGATTATCTTTTACATCATTAACCGCTACCTTTTAAACGATGAGAAACTCTATTCAAAAGAGACCAATGCCGCCGCCAAAAAGCAGAAGACCAAACTGCCGCTCTTGCAAAGCCTTAAATGTATCTTCAAATCCCGATATCTCGGCTATATTGCCTTAATGGTGATCGGCTATGGCCTTTCAGTCAATATGGTAGAAGTTGCATGGAAAGCGCTTCTAAAGCTTAAATTCCCCGACCCCGGCGACTTTCAGGCCTTCATGGGCCGCTTGCAGAGCATCATTGGCCTCTTCGCAATGCTGATGGCCTTTTTTGCCGGAGGGAATGTGATTCGCAAGTTCGGCTGGCTGATCAGCGCCCAGTTTACTCCGATTATACTGGGTTTTTTCAGCCTGCTCTTTTTTGGACTCTGTCTTTTTCAAAAAAATCTGGCGCTTATTGCGGGCGGACCGCTTACCATTTTAGTCCTTATCGGCACTTTGCATAACATTTCGTGCAAGTCGATGAAATATGTCTTTTTTGATCCGACGAAAGAGATGGCTTATATTCCCATGGATCAGGAGACCAAAGTTAAAGGTAAAGCCGCTGTGGATGTAGTTGCGGCAAGATTTGGTAAATCGGGCTCATCGTGGATTCAAACCGGCATGATTGAATTTATCGGTTCGGGATCGATTTTAGGCGTAGTCAATCTGCTTTTACCATGCGTTACCATTGCGGTTGTAAGCTGGATGATTGCCATTTTTTCTTTGCATAAGAAAATGGTGGAAGCGGAACTGGAGCAAAACGGTTAGGGCCCGTAAGGATCGATCAGGAAACATCCGCCGCGCAACGAAAGCCATATGTACCGTTAACAGCGCCGGGATTGTTGCGATGCCGATGAGCGCAGCGCAAGTCCTCTTTCAAGCTCTTCCAACACCCCCCGCGCAGCACGCGATAGACGCCTTGCGACGGACCTTTGGGGTTTTCCGGATCCTGCTGAGAGCTGTCATAGTAATTGTAAGCATACCAGTCCTGGCACCATTCATAGACATTGCCGGCCATATCATAGAGGCCGAAACCGTTGGGCGGATAACTGGTAACCGCCGTCGTATCGGATGAGAAAAAGTTGGCTTCGGAATGATCGATATCGACGCCGGTTGGAAAGAGGCCATTTTCCTCGCCACCGCCTGCGGCGATCTCCCACTCGACTTCTGTCGGCAGCCTTTTGCCGACCCACTGGGCATAGGCAAAAGCGCCATACCAGGTTACGCCGACCACAGGATGCCTTGCATAGCCGGACTCAATAGTAAGCTTGCCGACCATGCGCTTAACCCTGGAATCACGCAGCCTGATGATATCGTTATTGGCGCTATCTTTATCGCCGCCCATGGAACTCAGAAAGCGAACAAACTGCTCGTTGGTAACCGGATGGATATCTAATGCGAAACCGGAAAGGGTCACTTTATGCCGGGGCTGTTCATCCCTGCTGCCGCTTTCGCTGCCGCGCTCATAACAGCCGGCCGGAATAATCACCATCTCGGTCTGAATCGGCTGGACATTCTTAACTTCCACTTTTTTCGGCTGATAATAAGAAACATTTAACTCTTTTTGAAAAATAGCCGCCGGATCGGAGTCATATTCGGGCCGCGCGATTTTACACGGACGGATAATCGGTTTGTGTTCCGAACCCGGATCAGTTTCATATTTGGGAGGAGCGTCCATTTCCTCACCGGCCGCAATCTCGTCCGTTGAAAACTCAAATGACATTTGCATGGCATTTTCAACTTTTTTGCCTACTTCTTCCCATGAAAGAACAAAAACCTCATTATTTTCGCGCTTGACCGGCTTTAAAAACATGTCCATCGCATCCGTCAACACTTCAGGTCTTTTCTTGGGGTCTTTCTGCAGACACTGGCAAATAAGCAGATCCCAATTAAGCCGATATTCCGGCGAAATTTTGGATGGCAGGTCAAAATACCCTTCCGGAAAAGTTCTGGCAATCAAAAAATAGGCTAATACGCCGAAAGCATATATGTCGGATTTATAGTCGACTTTCGAGCCCAAAACCTTTTGTTCGGGCGAAAAGAAAGAGAAATTCATGGAAAGCCCCGTCGAATCCTGATTTGGCTCCCCTGTTTTCGCGGGAATTAAGCGGCCAAGCAGATGCTCATAATGCTTGAGCAAAACGCTGCCTTCGCCAACAAGGCCGGTAAGGCCGAAATCGCTAACGAAAACACGCGGCATCTCCTCGGTATCATTAACAAAAATATTACTGAATTTCAGACCTCTATGCGCCAAGAATCCATCTTTAAATTCAACACGGTGGGCATAATCAATCGCGGAAGCCACCTGCAAAAGCACATTGCGCAGCTCACTTTCCTGTATAGCGGCTCCGGCAGAGTTTAAATAGCGGTCCAACGACATCGGCGCTCCGGCATCATCAACAATCGCGTCCATAATCAGAAAATATTTGCCGCCGGCGGAAGAAATGTTATGAAGTTTAACAATCGAAGGGTGTTCAAGCGAGGCCAAAATAGCCACTTCATTTTGAAACTTTTCAATAAAACCGGGGTTGGAAACCAGATCGTCAGGTAAAACTTTTAAAGCATATTTTTTCTTGATAAACTGATGTTCCGCCAAATAAACTTTGCCAAAAACACCGGATCCGAGCTTTTGCAAAATAAAATAATCACCTAATTTTCTACCTATCATAGCTACGCTTCCGTTCAAATTTACCCTGAGAGAATGTTGTTTTTCCAATGAAAAACAAAATGGTATACACTCTCTACAGCCCGATAATAAATTGCCAAAAATTTATATGCAAGTAATAAAAAGGCCAAATAACACTGAGCGAGGCGCCCATAATTCCCGCCAGAAAAGCGATCAGCGACGAATAGTGGCGCCGCAAAAGATAATTGATCATTCGCGATGAGACTGCGATCCCGCACACAATGCCTAAGCCAAGAAAAAATAGCGTAGGACCTCCTTCGGCAAAACGGCCGGAGACCGCCTTTGCAAGAGCTTCTATTACCGGCTGATATAAGCCCAAAAGCAGCAAAACAAAGCTGCCGGAAATGCCGGGCAGCAGCATGGCGCACACCGCCAGAGCGCCGCAAACGAAAAGCGCAACCGGCGTCGGCGCGATTTGAGTCGAACCAAACCTTGCGAGCATTGACATAATAGCCAGGCCCAGCAGAAAAAACCCGGCCTCCGCCAAATGCCAATCGACTTTTATGACAAGCCGAACCGTACTCCACAAAATAGCAATAAAGAAAAAAGATAATAGCACCGGTCTAAACAAGGCATGCTGCAGCAAAAAAACAAATAGCCTTGAACAGAGGATTGCTGCTAATAACATCCCGCCGAAAAGGCGCAGAAAAAAAAAGCCCTGAACATAGCGCCAAAAAGAGCGGAATTGCAGGCGCATCAGGAAAGATATGGCCTGCCGGTCAAATCGCGTCAAATTGCCAATCAGTTCTTCATAGATGCCTAACATGAACGCGACTGTGCCGCCGGATACGCCCGGCACCAGATCGGCCAGTCCCATACAAAAACCCTTGGCAAAAAGCCGCATTAAACCAGGCCGACGAACCTGGCGAAAAACCAGGCCAAAATCAAAGCGCCGACCGAAAGACCGATCCAAAGCAAATTGGGCAGATAACGCACCTTAGACTGCGAGTTGCCGCGCATTTCCATGGTACCGATCCCATACGCAAATTCCTGCGTTTCGGGACGCAAAGAAAAAGCCTTGGGAAAATCGGCGCTGAGCTTTTCCTTTTCAAATCCCAAAAAGTGCGCGTACTGCTTAATAAATCCCAGCGCGTAAACGGAAGAGAGAAACTTGTCGATATGCCCTTCTTCAATAGCCTGCAAATACATCGTACGGATCGAAGTCGCGTTTTCCACTTCCTTTAAGGTGAGGCTGAGCTCCTCGCGTTTTGTTTTAAAGAGCGACCCCAAATCCTTCAGTTCTCCCGCCATAATTTCCTCCCGGTCTTGTAACCTCTTCTGCTTGCGGCAAACTTAAAAAATAAAATTAGCAAATAAATGGATTTAAAGCCAGCCTGCTAAACCCGGATATTTCATAAAATTTTGATAAATTTTGGCAAAGCGGCCGGCAGTTTTGGTGTAAAGCTTTGCAGGCAAGGTTCTTGTAACATTGCCAAAAAGATCTTCCGTCAAAAATGGCGAGATACACTTTGTCATAAATTTCCAAGAGTATACCGAAGCAACCTGATGAATCGGTATATTTGAAATATCCGGGTAAATTTCCTTTGCGCAAAAACTATCGCCGGCGCATTATTTTTCTAAAAAGAGTACCATGAACAAGCCGGCCTGTTTTACCGCCAAAATTGATCCGACCCTTAAAGATAAGCTAAAAGCTGATTTGGAATCGCAAGGCTTCACCATCAGCAATAAGCCGTATGCCATTTTTTCAGCGCAAAAAAAGGGCATAGTCTGCGTGTTATACGAGTCCGGCTCGCTGGTTGTTCAGGGCAAGGATAAAGATAGCTTTATCGAGTTTTACCTCGAGCCTGAAATTCTAAGCAATTTCTCTTATACCAACCGCGAAGCCTATATAAATTTTAAAAGCCGCATAGGCGTCGACGAGGCGGGCAAGGGCGACTATTTCGGGCCGCTCTGCGTAGCCGGCGTCTTCGCCGATGAAGCCCAAATCAGGGAACTGCTCTCAATCGGCGTCCGCGACAGCAAAAAGATCGGCGACAAAAGCATTCTGGAAATGGCCGCTAGAATAAAAACCAAAGCTCTTTATTCGATCATCACCCTGGTTCCTCCCAAATACAATGAACTATACGCCAAGTTTGGCAACCTGAACCATCTCTTGGCCTGGTGCCACGCTTCGGTGATCGAAAATCTCGCCAAAAAAACCGGCTGCAAAGAGGCTATTATCGACCAGTTTGCCGCCGAGTCGCTGGTGCTCTCGGCTATCAGGCGCAAAAACCTGTCGATCAACCTTGAGCAAAGGCACCGCGGTGAAGAGGATCCGGTAGTAGCCGCCGCCTCCATCTTGGCAAGAGCCGCCTTTGTCGAAGGCATACAAAAGCTCTCTCTGGAAGCCGGCAGGGAACTGCCCAAAGGAGCTTCCGCTCAAGTCAAAAAAGCCGCCGCGCTCCTGCTCAGGGAAAAAGGCCCTGAAGAGCTTGCCAAATATGTCAAGACTCATTTCAAGACTCATGGCGAAGTCATCTCAGCTAATTACTCTTGATCTGCGCGACTTCATCAAAAAACCGGTGAACGGCTGCGGCATCATATTCATCAGCAGGGCTTTCGGCCGCAAAAAAACAGGCCCAGGCTCCTTTTAAAAACACATACCCCTGCAAAAGACGGCCTTCGCGCCTGATTTGAAAATGCATGGCGCGCATTTTTTTAAAAATGGTCTCTTTGGCTGAAATCTTGTAATTTTCCTTGCCGCCGCTAATAAACCCCTGCAAAAAGCCCTCTTGCAAACTTGGAAGATCAATCGGCCGGCAGGTCCTGGCCATCACCGCAAAATAGGCGCAGCCCATTTCATCCGCGCCGACATGAATTTCGCATTCATTAAAAACGGTTTGCATGCGCTCTTTTACACAGGTTCTGTTTTCCGGCATGGAAAATGCAAGGCCGGCGCTTTGCACTTCTACCGGCTGCCATTCGGCCTGCAATTTAAAGGAAAAGAGCAGCAGCAAAATGAAGGCGATAGCGGAAAAGAGCGAGAAGCGACAGACCACTTTAAGCCCCCACAGCCATGAAGAACAAGAGCAGCAGCCCAAAAGCAAATATGCCAAAGATCAAAGCGGCCAAAATAATATTGCCGATCGAACGCAATACCGAAAACTGCTGTACGGCCGCAAGCGCGTTGATATAAATCACCAACCGCCAAACCGAAAGAATTACCTGCAGCAATAAGATGCCCAAAACGGCCAGCATCGCCCCCCTGCCCATCGTATAGTTGGCCGGAAAGCCCTGGAACAGAGCGGAACCGAACAAAACAATAAGGAGAGCCCACAGAATTATATTGCCGATCATCGGCACATTGGACCAGGCCAGAGCGGCTCTGACTTCCTTAAAGCCGCCTTTCCCGCCAAGCCATTTACCGGTCAGCCTGACCACGAAGGAGACCGCGGAAAAAATGAGATACCCCCAAAAAGGGGCAACTATCAAAACCACAAG
>CAZCPS010000063.1:0-6996 GCA_964499895.1 uncultured bacterium
GTTGAGATAGGCAAATTGCAGCGCTTTGAAGCCGCCGAAAATCCGATTCTTCAAGTTGTTTCGGTATAAAATAAACTCTTTCACTATTATCATATTTTTACTTTATTGCAAGCGCTTTTTGATGATAAAGTGTAAACTTTGACAATTCAAGTTTGCAAATGGAGTTATACGATGGCCAGGGTGAAGTATTTAGCGCTTGATATCGATGGTACGCTAACAGATCAAAATCATATTATTCCCACAGAAATAATCACATCGCTCCGAAGGCTGGCGCATGCCGGCTGGCGCGTCGTTCTTGTAACCGGCCGCTCTTTTACCTTCGCGGCTAAAACGGTCTCCCAATTTGACTTCCCTCACTATCTTTCCCTGCAAAATGGCTCCATAATGTTCTCCATGCCTGAGCGAAAGGTGCTTTTTAAGAGCTATCTTGATAGCAGTGCCCTGCTTGCGATTAGCTCTGCAGTAGACGGGCTGCCCGGCGATTTGGTCGTCTATGGCGGCTATGAAAAGCAGGATTCGTGCTTCTGGCGGCCAACCCATTTTACCGGCGATCTGGAGCTCTATATGCAGGAAGTTTCATCCAGGGAGGGGAATAAATGGTTTCCTGTCTCTGATTTCAAAGACATATGGCAAGCTCCTTTGGTCAAGTATCCCGGCCTTTTGCGGCACACCCTTGCCGCGCAGGCTAATCTTTTGGTGGATCACTCAGTGGAGTGTACGGTAATCAAAGACCCCTTTTTTGAAGATTATTACTTTTTACTGGCGACGGCCGCCGGCACGAATAAGGGCTCCGCGCTGCAAAAGCTGATAGCGTATATAGGCGGGGACTCTTTTGTCGTCGGCGCAGGCAATGATCTTAATGACATTTCATTATTGGCTGCCAGCGACTATAAAGTTGCCATGGCAGGCTCTCCCGAGAGGCTTTTACAGATGGCTGACGATGTGGCGCCGGCGCCGGATTGCGGCGGGCTTTTATCGGTTTTAGAGCGGTTGTTACTAACATAAGGCCTTGGTTGTTAGTGCTATGTGAATTATTTTTTCGTAAGTGCTTGATGTTTTTGATTGTAAATAATTTACTTGAAAATTAAATCAAAATAGTATATAATATTATTATAACTAATATAGGTTTACCCTAAATGTTTGCTTTAATACTACTCAACTTGACAGATTCTGTTTATGTCAATAAGTACTACTGGATGGCTACGCGTATCGCTACCCTTCAGCGGCGCGTTAAGCGCAAGTATCTAAAAAGCAAACGGTTATCCAAACCGCTGGCTAAAGCACGCTAATTTGAAAGCTTTTCCCTGTCTTTACTGAATTGCCAATAGGGCAATCTCGAATGGCCTGCTCCAGCATTTCTTTTACTTCACCAATATCCGAAGCGCCGCTTACACTGAATGAAATATAAATTTCATTCATATGGATCTGGTTCGTTTCGGCATTTTTGTCTACCGAAAGAGTAGCTTTTGACTTTATTTCCTTAAATGAAACCTTCTTTTTATCGCAAAGAAACTTGAAGAGCGCCACCATGCAATTTAAAATTGACATGGCAAAAAGGTCTTCCGGCGAATATGCTCCGCCCGGACCGGAAAATTCGGGAGGAATGGCGCAGTCAATTGGCGTCAGCGCATCAACCTGGGTCTGCCATGGCGTCATAATTCCCGGCGCGGCCGCTGCCGTAACTTCATATTTTAATGGAAACTTTGTAGACATAAATTTCTCCAATACTTCTTTATTTGAGACATATCACACTAAAGCAATATTTGGCAACGAGCGGGAGAAAGATAATTTACCGCGCCGGCTTTCTAAATATGCTCTTCTTGATATTTCCTGCTCCAGGTCCTCTGTGCTGCTTTCGATGTCAATGCCTCTTTTCGGCAGGCAGATTTTGGAGAAATAATTATTGATGTAATTTATGCAACCGGGTTTGAAGAGAAAAAAAAGGGTGAAAATGGGCGATGCGGTGATTACGACAAAATCGGCCAGCGTAAAGATTAAATGCCGTTTGATGTCCGGCCAAAAATCTTCATAAGTGTGGCCGAAAACGGTTATTTTAAAAAAGAAACTGGCAATGGCGCCTATCGATTTGGTAATCAGGCCGGGAGCGTTATAATGTGTAATGGCATAGGAAGAGATAATGGGCAGCGCGACCATCGAAATTAGGAAAATAAGCGTTTTTTGAAAAATTTTATGGCAGAGTGATTCTCTTGAAGAGGGCATTAATTTAATATCTTTCAGGATCTGGGTTAAAAAGCCCAGGCCTGTCGCTGGACATAAAAAAGTAACCGGCATGCTTACCTTGTCTTGAAAAATAAATATTAAAAAATTATTAACAATTTGTCAAGAGCTGAAGTTCTTGGCAATCTTGCCATTTGATTTTATATTGAAGAATATCACTTGCAGTTGTTACTATAGAATATTAAAAACTCAAAAGGAGTTGCTGTATGAAAAAAAAATCGTTATTGGCCTTGTTTTTAGTCGGAATCGGAGCTTTGTTGCCGCTGACTGCTTGTCAGAATACGGACGCGCCGAATAGTGAAGGCAGAACTGTTCAAGCTGAAGAAGCGACAACCGGGCAGGTTTCCATTGCCGAAGAAGAGACTGTTTCTGAAGAAGCTGTGTCAGAGGAAGTAGAAACCGCTGAAGCTGCCGGTGAAGAGGCGGCGGAAGAGTTGCAATAATTTTTTGGAACATTGCTTTATCAAACTGAATAAGGCGGTAAATCTTACGGGCCCTTAGGGCCCGTAAGATTTACCGCCTTTTTCTTATTTCCGCGCACGGCCGGCTTCCCTTGATATAATCAAAGAAAAGGTGTATACTAAAGCAGATTTTTTGGGAAAGCGGCGCTATGGAAAAAACAGATGAAAAAAATCTTTTAGATCGATTGATGCAGGAAGGCGGCGTAAAAGAGCCTGAACCTGTTCATATTGATGATATTCTGCAGCAAAAGCTGGAAAAGGCTTTTCATAAGCACACTTCGACCGTTTCGGTTCATGATATTGCAAAAATCACACTTGAATATTCACCGATTGATTTAGCCTATGCCGTATCACACCTGCCGCCGAATGCGCGGCCGGTTTTATTTGACAACCTTCCCGATCGCGAAGCGCAAATCAAATTTCTAATCAACACCTCAAAGGATACAAGACTTCGCATTTTTCGCTATATGAGCGATCAGGAGATGAAAAAAATCTTTGAAAAGATGCCGACCGATGAGGCAGTCTGGATGCTCGATGATATGTCCGAACGCCGCTACAGGCGGGTTCTGGAATTGCTCGACGCCAAAAAAGCGCACCGGATCCGCGAACTGAAAAAGCATAATCGCAACAGCGCCGGCCGCTTGATGACAGGCGAATTTTTTGCTTTTTACATGGATATGACCGTCGGCGAAGCGGCGGCATATATTCGCGATTATCCCAGGATCGATTTTACTTTGGGCATTTATGTGCTAAATGAAAAAAGAGAATTGATCGGTTATGTGCCCGGGCGCAACATCATTATCAATCCGCCCAATGTGCCTCTCAGGCAGATTATGCGGCCGGTTTTGCATAAGGTCGCCCCGGAAGCGACGCGCGAGGAAGTTGTCGACCTTGTCGAACGCTATAAAATATCGTCGCTCCCTGTAGTAGACGCCCTCTCCCGCATTATCGGCGTGGTCGCATACGAGGATGTGCTTGACGCGATGGAAGATTTGGCTGATGAAGCTTTTGCGCAGATCGCCGGAACGGCCGAAAAGGAATTTTCAACCGAACCGACCTTCAAACGCTTTTTGGCCAGAATGCCCTGGTTGATTGTAACTTTACTGGCCGGGCTTTTGAATTTCGCCATAATGTATAATTTTGAGCATTCAGCCGGTCCCGCTCTGGTTTTTGTGATTTTTTTCGTGCCGCTTATTACCGGTATGTCCGGCAACATCGGCATTCAGTGCAGTACGGTGCTTGTGCGAACCATGGCGGTTGCAAACCTGTCCCATAAAGGGCGCCGTGAGGCGGCCTATCGCGAGCTTATGGTCGGTCTTGCCACCGGTTCGTTTTTTGGCGTCGGTTGCGGTTTTCTGGTCTATTTTTTCGGGTTGTTTTTCGGCGATATGTCAGGATTTTCTCCGGCTGCTTTGGGTTTGATTGTCGGCTGCGGACTTTTGGGAGCCGGCTACACCGGCACTTTTCTCGGTGTTTATTCTCCGGTCTTTTTTACCAAGATCGGCATTGATCCCGCAATTTCTTCCGGTCCGATCGTGACGGCCTTGAATGATATTTTATCCATGTCCATTTATTTGTTGATTGCATGGAGTCTTATAACCGTTTTTTTTAGCTGCTAAATTTGGATGGGATAAATCTTGCTTTTTTTATAAGTTTCAACTATGGTATGATTCAGAGAAACATATAATGTACACATGCGAAATAATTACAATTTCCGATCTTCCGGTCTGCGCCAGATGAAGAATTTACTGCCTAAAGTTTTGGAAGAAATAGAGACAAATTATGCGAGGCAGCCTATCAAGGTTCTGCAAGTATGGCCTGAAGTAATTGGCGCAAAATTGGCTTCGATGGCAGTCGCCGAATCTTTTAAAAATGGAGTCCTGTTTGTTCGCGTCACAAATTCGGCATTATATAGTTTACTTGTGCAACACGAGAAAATTCGTCTTTTAAACCTTTTGCAAAAAAAAATTCCAAACGCCGGAATTGGCAAAATCGTTTTTAAGGCCGGCTAACAAAGAGATAAAGGCATGGCTACAATGACAGATGAGAAAAAATATGACGCAAGTTCGATAACAGTGCTGGAGGGCTTGCAGGCCGTAAGGGAACGGCCCAGCATGTATATTGGCGACACGAACACGGCCGGTCTGCACCAGCTGGTATATGAAGTGGTCGACAACTGTATTGACGAAGCCATGGCCGGATATTGTACGGAAATTAAAGTGGTTTTGCATAAGGACAATTCCGTAACCGTGGAAGATAACGGCCGCGGCATCCCGGTGCAAAAACATGAGCGCGAATCGGTCAAAAGAGGGCAGGATGTTTCCGCGATCGAAGTCGTAATGACCATCTTGCATGCCGGCGGTAAATTTGACAAAAACACATATAAAGTGTCCGGCGGTTTACACGGTGTCGGCGTTTCCTGCGTTAACGCGCTTTCCTCAACATTGATAGCGCGGGTTTTTAAGGAAGGAATGATTTACGAAATAGTTTTTTCACGCGGCAAGGTTACCACTCCTTTGGAAATTGTCGGTAAGACCGGCAAGCGCGGCACTTCAATTTCGTTTGTGCCCGATTCTACTATTTTTTCAGCTACTGAATATGATTACGACACTCTGCTTCGGCGCTTAAGAGAGTTGGCTTTTTTAAATCGCGGCATTTCAATAGAATTTATTGACGAGCGCTCGGAAGACCGTGAGCCCGTTACCTTTAACTATGACGGCGGTCTCTCTTCATTTGTTTCCTACTTAAATGAAGGAAAAGGCCCGCTTTTCCCTAAACCGATCTATTTTTCCGCCTCTAAAGAAGGTCACGACGGCCCGATCGAATTTGAAGTGGCCATGCAGTGGAACGAAGACTATAACGAGACAATTTACAGCTATGTGAACAATATCTGCACGCACCAGGGCGGCACACATTATTCCGGTTTTTCTGCGGCTTTAACACGCGTACTCAATGTCTATATTAAAGGCCACAGCTCGCTAAAAAACCAAAAGATTGTTGTTGCCGGCGAAGATATGCGCGAAGGCCTTACAGCCGTAATTTCCGCAAAGGTGGCCAACCCCCAGTTCGAAGGCCAGACTAAACAAAAGTTGGGCAACAGCGATGTTGGCTCCGTCGTACAGCAGATTACCGGTGAAGAGCTGACCATTTTTCTGGAAGAGAATCCGGCGATTGCCAAAACAATTGCTGAAAAGGCGATTATTGCCGCGCAAGCACGAGAAGCCGCTAAAAAAGCCAGAGAGCTTACCCTCCGAAAAACCGCTATGGACAGCGCCAGGCTGCCGGGCAAACTGACCGACTGCCAGGAGTCCAATCCGGCTCTTTGCGAAATCTATATTGTTGAGGGCGATTCGGCCGGCGGTAGCGCTAAAGGCGGCAGAGACCGCCGTTTTCAGGCTATTTTGCCGATTCGCGGTAAAATTCTGAATGTCGAAAAGGCCAGACTGCAGAAAATTTTAAAAAACCAGGAAGTCGGCGCCATGGTCTCGGCTCTGGGCTGCGGTATTGGCCGCGATAACTTTAGTTTGGAAAAATTGCGTTATCATAAAATTATCATCATGACCGATGCCGATGTGGATGGATCTCACATTCGCACGCTGCTTTTGACTTTCTTTTACCGTCATATGCCCGTCTTGGTGGAAAGCGGTTTTATCTATATTGCCAGACCGCCTCTCTATAGCGTGCGCCGTAAAAAAGAAATTTGCTACATCCATTCGGAAAAAGAAATGGACGAGCACCTGCTGAAATTGGGTATTTCCGATATCAGACTGCGCTATCCGGAAAGCCTGGATTCCCTGGACCATTCGCAAGTGGAAATTCTGCTGCGCCAGATCCTTGAGGTCGAAGCCCTGATTGGTTCGGTCGAACGCAAAGGGCTGCCGTTTAAGGAGTTTTTAAAGACCCATCGAATGGAAGATGACAAGTGGCCGATATATCAGGCCATGCTGGGCGATGACATCAGGTTTGTCTATTCGGAAGAAGAGCTGCTTGGACTGAAGCAGCTGGATCATGAGCTGCAGGAGCGCAAACACCATGAGGTGCTGGCTTCCATGCCTGAAGAAGAAGTGACCGACGATATGCGCATTTTCAAGCCCAAAAGGCTGCCGGTAATTGAACTGATTGAACCGGTAAGTTTTTTTGCCTTGATTGAAAAACTTAAAAAGTTCGGCCTTAGCCTCGACAAATATAATATTGCCGGAGGGCAGCTTTTTGATTTGATAGAAGAAGGCGAGATTGTTACACCGATCTATACGCTTAAGGAATTGATCGGTTTTCTGCGCGTTAACGGACGCAAGGG
>CAZCPS010000064.1:0-6867 GCA_964499895.1 uncultured bacterium
CTAAAGACCTGGCCCTTTTATTAGAAGAGGGCTTTGCTCCTTTCTTACCGGCTATGGATAATTTGCTAGCCTATAAAAACCGGGAAATATCCTACCACGACTCCAAGCACCTCTATCATGGCGTTTTAGAGTCGCTCTCATCCGAAGGCTTTTTAAATTTAAGGCTGCCCTCCGGAGAGCTGCAAACTATCAGCTCAGGTGATTTCGTGCAAAATGACCATCACTAAAATCGTAAATGAGCGGCTCTCCGGTCGGCAGCTCCAATTTCACAACTTCCTTGCCGCTTAAATTATCCAGAAACATGACAATCGATCTGAGCGAATTACCATGCGCCGAGATAAAGACCGTCTCACCTTTTTCTATCAGGGAAACGATGTTCTTCCGGAAAAAGGGAATGGTGCGTTTTGCATTAATTTCCAAACTCTCTCCATTCGGCGGCGGCACATCAAAACTGCGGCGCCAGATATGCACTTGCTCTTTACCGTACTGCTCTGCCGTCTCAGCCTTATTCAGTCCCTGAAGATCGCCATACATCCTTTCGTTAAGCTGCCAGGCGGCATAAACCGGAATGACCGTCTTGGCGGTATCCGGATTATGGATTTTAGCCCACGACTCCATTTTGCCTTCGCCGGGATGCTGCATCACAGGCACTTTTTTGCCGGAGTGGTGCAGCATGGCCAAAAAAGCCGTCATCTGCGCCCTGATCAGCGCCGACACGAAAATTACATCAATCGGAATATCCGCGATTTTTCGGCCGCCTTCAATCGCCTCAAAAATGCCTTTTTCGCTAAGCGGCACATCTACCCATCCGGTAAAAATATTTTGATGATTCCAAAGCGATTCGCCATGGCGCATTAATATTAATTTGGGCTTCTTTCTCATAAAAAACCTCTATTGCTTATCGCCTTGCGGCAATTGTTTTAAATCCCTATTTTTGTTAAACTTTTTCTCATCTATCACAATCAACACGGCCCCTTATGCAAAGACTAAATAAAATCCTTTCCGATGCCGGCATCGCCGCCCGCCGCAAGTGCGATGATTTGATCCGCAACGGCAAAGTCAGCGTCAATGGCAAAATCATCATCGCTCCCTATTTTCGGGCCGATCTCACCAAAGACTTCATCAAGGTCAACAATATCAGAGTAAAGACCCATATTGAAAAATTATACTACTTTCTTAATAAACCCAAAGGTTATCTTTGCGCCAATAGCGACTTAAAAAACCGCAAAACCATTTTCGATCTTTTTCCCAAGCGGACCCGCCTGTTTTCCGCCGGCCGTCTGGACAAAGAGACTTGCGGTCTTATTTTCGTTACCAACGACGGCAAGCTCGCCCAACGCATGATCCATCACTCTTTCGGCCTCGACAAAGAATATGTAGTTAAAACAGAGGAATTTATCACGCACGAACACTTGATTAAAATGAGTGGCGGAATGTGGATCGAAAGAGCGTTTGTAAAACCCAAAAAGGTCATCAAAGTTCGTAAAAATTGTTTTAAAATCATTGTATCCGATGGAAAAAAGCATGAAGTTCGCCTGATAGCAGCTAGCGCCGGACTTACGATCATCGAGTTAAAACGGGTCAGAATCGGCCCCTTTACACTTGGCGCCCTGCCGGAAGGCGCCTATCGGAAGCTCTCTCCTTCGGAAAAAAAAGTGTTGCTTTTCCCTCCCGCCGGCAGCGATAATAATAAAAAAGAAATTTTATGTTGTCGATAGCAAAAGTATTTGGTAAATCGCCTTTTAGCCTCTTGCAGGCTCACATGCAAAAAGTGGCCGCTTGCGTAAAAATGCTGCCCCTTTTGTGGGAAGCTATTGCCCTGCAGGATCAGGAAGAAATTTCCGCCATAGCCCAAAAAATCTCTCGGGCCGAGCATGAAGCCGATCTGATCAAAAATGACATTCGCAACCAGCTGCCTAAAGGTCTCTTTTTAGCGGCCAGCCGCAGCGATCTGCTCGAAATTCTCTCTCTACAAGACTCGATCGCCGATAAAGCCGAAGATGTGGCCGTGATCTCCACCATCCGCAAACTCGAAGGCTTTGGCGATATGCGCGCCGATATGGAAAATTTTTTCAAACAAAACTTGCAAGCCTTTATGCTCATCAAAAAAGTTGTCATGGAATTTGATGAGCTGATTGAAACTTCCTTTGGAGGCAACGAAGCGCGCAAAGTTAAAGATTTTATTGATCAGCTGGCGCAAAAAGAACACGAAATCGACAAACTTCAATACCTGTTATTAAAAAAATTATATAATAGAGACGATTTGCCCTATCCGCTCTTTTTACTGTGGCAAACGATAATTAAGGAAATCGCCGCGATTTCCAACTTGTCCGAAAAGCTTGGCAACCGGATAAGGATGCTGTTGGAATTTAAATGACACTCGTACTTGGCTTAACCATAATAGCCGGTTTTTACATGGCTTGGAACATCGGTGCCAACGATGTTTCGAATGCTATCGGCACTTCCGTCGGTTCCAAAGCGCTCACTCTCAAAAAAGCGGTCATTTTAGCCGGTATCCTCGAATTTTGCGGCGCCTTTTTTCTCGGCTCCAATGTCTCCCAAACCATACAAAGCGGGATAGTTAAACCGGAAATCTTTCAGGCAGAGCCCATGCTCTATGTCTATGGCATGCTTGCCGCGCTGATTGCTACCGGACTATGGCTGCATTTGGCTTCCTATTTACGGCTGCCGGTCTCCACCACGCACGCGATCGTCGGGGCCATCGCCGGATTCGGCCTGGTCTTCGGCGGTCTGCAAGGTGTCTATTGGACGGAAATCGCCGCCATTATCGCCGGCTGGGTGGTCTCGCCCATTATGAGCGGTATTATCGCCTACTGCATTTTTTTGATCCTGCAGAAAAAAATCTTCTATGCCATCGACCCACTTAAAGCCACTAAAAGAACCATTCCCTTCTTCGTCTTTTTTTCCGCCGCCCTTTTTACCCTTTTGGCCATTTATAAAGGCCTCGCCAACCTCTCTTTGAACATACCTTTTTCAACGGCGCTCCTGCTGGCCGCCGCCATCGGCCTTGCCGGCTTTTTTATCGCCCGCTATCTGATCGGCAAAATACTGATCTTACCGGCGCACAAGCCTTACGAACTATGCCATCCGGGACAATTGCTCAGTCTGGAAAAGTGCGCCAAACATTTAGAACGCGTCAGCCTCTATTCCACAGGGCCGCTGGTCAAAAAGGCCGAAGGCCTGCTATCGCAAGTTCAAGAGCTCATTACATCCCTCAATAAAGAGCGCGAATACAAACAAGACCGTTCGATCTATTTCCGCATCGAAAAATCTTTTGCCTATCTGCAGATTATTAGCGCCTGCCTGATCGCTTTTGCCCATGGAGCCAATGATGTAGCCAACGCCATCGGCCCCGTAGCCGCCATTCTTCAGACCTTGCGCACCAAAAGCATCCAGACGCTAACGCCCATTCCAACCATCGTCCTGTTTCTGGGCGGCATCGGCATTGTTATCGGCTTGGCCACCTGGGGCTGGCGCGTAGTCGAAACCATCGGCAAAAAAATCACCGAACTGACACCTACCCGCGGTTTTTCAGCCGAATTCGGCGCGGGCATCACCATCCTTTTAGCCTCCAAGCTAGGCTTGCCCGTCTCCACCACCCACGCCCTTGTCGGCGCTGTACTGGGAGTCGGACTGGCCCGCGGCTTTTCATCCTTAAATGTGAAAACCCTTAAAGATATTTTTCTTTCCTGGATTATTACCATCCCGGCTTGCGCCTTTATCAGCGTAGTATTTTTTTACCTCTTTAAAACTATTTTCTATTAAAAAACTGTCTTCTTTATTATACACCAAAATAAGCTCTGTACTGGACAAAAATTGGTTAGTATAGAGGAAATCGAGCCAAAATCAAATCGAAGCGCAGCGATCCGTATTGCGCAGCCAATAGCCGAAGGCGCTATAGGCAAGCAAAAGGATCGATTTGATAAAAGCTCGTTTTCTCCATACAAGCAATTTTTGTCCGGTACAGAGCAAAATAAGACTTATAATAGCGTTCATGCAGGGCGTGTGACTTTAAGGAGTAATTAGTGGGATCCTCGGCTCTTGATGCGAAAGCAGATCTTCTTATCCAAAAAATCCGCCATTTTTTAATTACAAATAGCGGCAAAATCGAATGCGAGGCTTCTCTCAAGGAATTTTATCGCGCTTTTTGCGTGGCCCTGCGCGAAGAGATCATGATCAACTGGACTGCCAATCTACATAGCATCGATAACTCCAAAGCCCGTACGGTTTACTATCTTTCCATGGAATACCTGCCCGGAAGGTTTTTGCATAACAATCTGGTTAATATCGGCGGCGAAGAGCTCTTAAAAGCTGTAGTTACCAAATGCGGACGCAACATGCAAGAGCTGCTCTCCTGCGAAGCCGATCCCGGCTTGGGCAACGGCGGATTAGGCCGGCTGGCCTCCTGCTTTTTAGATTCCTTAGCTACGCATCACTATCCCGCCTGGGGCTACGGGCTGCGTTATCAATATGGCATTTTCGATCAGGAAATATGGAACGGCGAGCAAGTCGAGCGTCCCGACACATGGCTGCTCGATGAAAATCCATGGGAATTTCGTAAAGACTTGCACGCGGTCAGCGTCCACTTCCGCGGCACCCCTGTTGCCGCTACCAACTCGCATGGCGAAGAGATTTATCAACTGGATGACTACGAGGAAGTGCGCGCCATCCCTTTCGACATTCCAATCGTCGGCTATTCCAATGAACTTGATTTTTCGGTCATTTCAATGCGGCTTTGGACCACGAAGGAATCGCCCCGCAACTTTCAGCTGCAAAGGTATAATGCCGGCCAGCTCGACCAGGCCGGTGAAAACACCTCTCTAACTGATGTTCTCTACCCTAACGACCACCATGAAACAGGTAAAAGAATCCGCCTAAAGCAAGAATTTCTACTGGTTAGCGCCTCTTTGCAGGACATCATCCGCCACCACCTTAAGATCTATGGCGACATCTCTTCTTTGCCGGAAAAAGTTCAAATCCAGATCAACGACACTCATCCGGCCCTGATTATCGCCGAATTGATCCGCCGCCTGACCAAAGATTTCGACCTGCCGTGGGACCGCGCCGTTGAAATCACCTCCGCCTGCTGCAACTACACCAATCACACCATTTTAAAAGAGTCTCTGGAAGAGTGGAATGAAAAGCGGCTTTATTATTTGCTGCCGCGCCAATATAACATTATTCAACGGTTCAATGATGAACTCTGCCGCAAAATCCGCAAACAGTTTCCCGGTGATGAAGAAAAGGTGCGCAGCCTGTCGATTATCGAAAACGGACAAATCCGCATGGCCCACCTGGCGATTGTCGGGTGTAAAAAGGTCAACGGCGTAGCCGCTCTGCACTCGCAAATCCTGAAAGATCAGCTATTTAATGATTTTGCCAAAATGTATCCCGAAAAATTTGTCAATGTCACCAACGGCGTTACCCCGCGGCGCTGGCTTTTGATGTGCAACCCGCGTCTCGCCGAATTTATCACCGAGCGCATCGGACACGAATGGATCTATAATTTTGTGCAGATCGAAAAACTGGCCGAATTTGCCAAAGACCATGCTTCGCAAGAAGCTTTCATGGCCATCAAGCGCGCCAATAAAAAAGATCTGATCGATTTTATGGCCAAAGAAAACCCCCTTCGCGACAGCAAAGGTAAAATCATCGACCACTCCTCCGTTTTAGACGAAACAGCCTTGATCGACATGCATATCAAACGATTTCATGAATATAAGCGCCAGCTGATGAATGCGTTGCACGCCATTATGCTCTTCAACGAGATCAAGGAAAATCCCGCCTCCCGCCAAATCAAAAGACAGATTATTTTTGGCGGTAAATCGGCGCCCGGCTACCAGGTCGCCAAAGAGATTATTCAACTGATATATTGTATTGCGCGCAAAATCAATCAGGATCCCGAAGTAAGCCAAAAACTTAAAGTAGCCTTTGTTGAAAACTACAATGTCTCCAAGGCCGAACTCTTAATTCCGGCCGCCGACCTCTCGGAACAGATTTCAACAGCCGGCATGGAAGCTTCCGGCACGGGCAACATGAAACTGGCCATGAACGGCGCAATGACCATCGGCACCGAGGATGGCGCCAATATTGAGATGCGTGAAGCGGTTGGTAATGAGTGGTGGCCCTTTTCTTTTGGCTGCACCAAAGCCGATCTTTCCAATCAGGGCGAGTATAAAGCATGGGACATCTATATTGGAAATCCGGCCATTCAAAAAGCGGTTTACATGTTAAAAGACGGATCGCTGATCAAAAGCGAAGGCGAACACAACTCCCTGTCGCATCTTTATGAAACGCTTCTATCAGATCAATATGATTGCAAAGCCGACCGCTTTTTCGTACTGAAAGACCTGCAGGCTTTCTATGACACCCAGAAAAAGGTCGAAGAGCTCTATCTGCAGCCTAATAAATGGGCGGAATTCGCAATCCATAACATTGCCGGCATGGGCCGTTTTTCTTCCGATGAAGTGATCAATAATTACGCGCAATCGATCTGGAATTTAGAGCCAGCCCCGATCAATGCGGACATTATCGACCGCATCCGCACCGAATATTCGGAAAACATCGGGTTCTAAATACCCGTTTAAGTTAGTCTGTTTTTTCACTTACTGATTTCAACTAAATCTTTACAAAAAATTATTACCGTCTTAAGCTCGACTTTGTACATCTTTTGGGAGGCATTTATGCGCTGGCTTGTTTTATTTATTTGTTCCTGCAAGCTCTTTGCAGGTTCTTCGGAAAACATTTTGCCCTCTTCGCCGGAGGAAATCGCTTCATTGAACGGGGATCTTCTCATAGACGGATATGTCTCGGCCATCTCCGGACAACTCATGATCACCGAAAAAG
>CAZCPS010000065.1:0-6659 GCA_964499895.1 uncultured bacterium
TAAGATTTGGCATGGTAGGGTAAAATCAATGTTTTTTAGAGAGTATTCAATGGTTATATTTAGAATGTTAGTGGTTAGCTTATGTCTCTTGCTTGGAGGCTGCTCGGTAAAAAAGCCAAGGTCGGCTTTACGCTTCAATATAGTGGAAGAACCCTCTTCTTTAGACCCTCGAAAGGTAAGGGATATCTGCGGCATAACTCTTACAAAGATGTTATTCGAAGGCTTAACCAGGATTGCTTCTAATGGCCGGGCGCAGCTTGCTTTGGCCGAGACGATTAATGAGTCGGAAGATCATTTACAATACGAAATAACTCTTTTGGAAAGTAAATGGAGCGATGGGACGCCGGTGACGGCTTATGATTTTGAATATAGCTGGAAAAAATCATTAGACCCTGCTTTTTTATCACCCTATGCCTATTTTCTCTATTCCTTAACAAATGCCAAGGCGGCTAAGGAGGGCAAGGTAGCTATTAATGAGGTGGGCGTAAAAGCTATCAACAATAAGACTCTTATAGTGACCCTGGAAAAACCGGTGCCTTTCTTCAGGGAACTGCTCTCCTTGCCCATTTTTTTCCCTGTTAAGGCCGATCTGGATCGTCAGGAAGCTTATTGGGCTGAGAGCTTTAAGCACTTTATTTCGAATGGTCCCTTTAAATTTAATAAGTGGAAGCACTCCAGCATCATATCCTTGATAAAAAATGAACGGTATTGGGATGCCGCCGCCGTGCGATTAAGGTGCGTTGATTTTTTAATGCTGGATGCCAATACCGCCTTTAGCATGTATCAGTCGGATGAGCTGGATTGGGTTGGCTCTCCTTATTCAGATCTTCCTGTTGATGCTTTGCAGATGCTTAAAAAACAAAAGAAACTGATTAGCAAACCTTATAGCGCGACCTCCCTTATTCGGATTAACACTCGCAGGATCCCGAACCTGGAATTACGCCGGGCTCTATCATGCGCTATAGACCGTGAGCAGATTGTGCAGCATATTTTGCAAGGAAGCCAGCTTCCGGCTCGCGGTTTTTTACCTCCTTCTTTAGGAAGTTTTGATGTGCTGCCGGTTACTTCGGACTATAAAGCCGATTCCAATGTGAAAATATCCTTAATATATGTCAATCAAGGCAGCACATCGGTTGTTGCGCAAGCTTTTCAGCGCGAATGGGCCGAAAAGCTAGGCATAACCGTAAATTTAGAGGGGCTGGAACGAAAAGTATATTTTGCCAGGCTAAATTTGGGTAATTATGATTTAGCTTATGGTTCGTGGATAGCCGATTTTAACGATCCCTTGTCTTTTCTGGAAGTTTTCAAATATAGAGACGGTAGTACAAATAATACTTATTGGGAAAGTTCCGAATACTTTGATTTGTTGGAAAAGTCCGCTTTATTTAAAGGCAACCAGCGTAAAAAGCTGTTGGCTGCGGCCCAAAATGTACTGCTGGATGACATGCCGATTATTCCCATTTGTTATTTAACAATGAATTATGTAAAAGCAGAAAAAGTGAAGGGTATATTTTTGTCGCCGATTGGCCACATGGATTTAAAATGGGCGTATATAGAGGGAGAATGAAAAAATTTGCTTTTTGGACTTTGGCTTTTTTATTGATAGCCTTAAAAGTGCCGGCGTTTGGCGCTTCAATTCTGCTAATAAATGATTCCTATTATGAGCTTACGGCTGAAATTTTTGCTGCCAGTGGAGTTTCTTTAGGTTCTTTTACGATTAACCCCGGCGAGCAAAAGAATTTTGTGGTGAGTCTGTCCCGTTCCCAGCTCAAGATACCCGGCAATATCAGCAATTCTATTACGCCGTATTCAGTGGTTTGGCGCTGTTCTTATAAAGGCAATTATTCAGTGTGCACCGGCGTATCTCCCGGCAGTCTGGTGCGAGCGAGCAGCGGCGATGGCGGCAAATACTGTGAACCGAAGCCGGATGAGGAAGAGGACCTGAAATATCGCTGTCCTGCTTGTCCGCCATGTCCCCCATGTCCGACAACCGATCAAAAAAGCAAGACTTCGTCAACCCGTTCATCATGAGGTTCGACCGGCAGCAGGCTTGTGTGTCGCTGTTCTGTAAAGCCGATTCCCAGCTTTACAGCTTTGGGAAGCAGTTTTAGTAATCGGTCATAATAGGCTTTGCCATAGCCCAAGCGATGGTTGTTGCTATCAAAGGCCAGAGCCGGCACCAGAACGCAATCAATTAGATCAAAACCAATTTCTAGGCAATTGTTTTTTGGTTCCAATATGGAAAAGCGCGGGTGTACCAGCAAATCCTGTTCCAAGTTTTTTACAAAATATATTGATAGCCCCGAGGGTGTTATTTTCGGCAGCAACAGCCTTTTTTCCTGCGCTAGAGATCGATTTAAAACCCACAGGTCGAGTTCTGATCCGAAACTCGCGAAGGAAAGCACATTGGAAAAGTTTTTTGCGGCCGGTGTCAAATAATCGAAAGCGTTGCTAGCTGCCTCTTTGCCCCGCGCTGATTCGGCTACTTGCCGGCGAAGCACGCGAAAATGGATGCGCAGTTCAATTTTAGTGGTCATCAGCTTGTACTCCGGCTGCATACTTGATTTTGTGCGATAAAGAACCGCTCTTGTCATAAATATAAGCAAAGCCGTTGCCGTTGATGATTGTTGATACTGGATTGTTATCGTTTAGCTGATAGTAGGTGCCTTTGAACAGTCGGTCATTCTCATATTCTTCGATGAACATAATTTGTCCATTGTAAAACCATGCGCAAGCCAGTCCGTTTTGCTTATTGTTGGAAAAGTTTTTTTTGCTTTCGAGCCGGCCGGTTGGATACCAAGTCTGAATGGCTCCATGTAAAAAACCATTGTTCCAATTCAGTTCGATTTTGGGAAGAGGTTCTCTTTTGCTGTCAAAGTCTGATAATTCATCTTTTGAGAAATAAAAAACCTCGAGGTTTTCTTTAATATTATTTTTGGCGCAATAGGCATGTTCCAATTCTTCGTTGGCGTTGAATATCTGAACTTTTCCGTCGGCGCTTCCCTCTTTGTAGGAAATTAATTTATGCAGATAATCAGTTTTAAAGACGGCTTTTTGCCCTTCGCCTTTTGATATTTTGGTAACAAGCCTTCCTTCGTTATTAAAATATTGGCCGGTTATCAGGAGTCCCTTCGCATATAATTCTATGAACATAGGTTTTTTACTGGGCCAGAAACGGATGGCTACGCCTTCTTTGCATCCATCCTTGTAATGCGAGCTTTTGAGCAAAAAACCGTCTTCTGCAAAACATTTTTGCTCGCCCTGCAAGGCGTTGTTTACGAATTGATAAGTTTTGCGAATGGCTCCGGATGAATGATAATAGACCGAAGAGCCGTGGAGGGAGCCGTTTAGATAGTTGATCTCCGATATTATATTGCCTTGTTCGTCCCAGCAGCGGCAAAGGCCATCGAAGATCCATTCCTGCTGCGCTGCGGGCGTTAGGGCTGCGGGCCCGCCTTGTACCTTGGCTTCGATTTTCAAAATCCCGCAAGGATGCCATTCGCGGTATTGGCCATAGGCCCTGCCGCTATTGATGTCTAAAAATTGCCACACCAAGCCATTCGCATGATAGCTGATCATTTTTGAGATAGTTTGACCCTGTTGATTTTTGCTGTAAATGCACAAAATGTTTTTATAGGGTTGGGGGGCTAAAAAATCCACATTGCTATAAGTTTTTAGCCGGTTTGGACTATTGATGGTTTCGCTAAGGCCGTTGCGGTCGGTAAGCTGGATGCAGCTTAGCTGCGGCTCATAGTTTTTGGCAGCAACACAGCCGCATAGGAAAAGTGGCAAAATCAATAACGGGTGAAACTTCATTTTTTTGTAAACTCCCTTTTTAACAGCTCAAAATTGATCGAAAAGTTGCCCTTAGGTAAGGGCTTAAAGGTAAAACTCTTGATCATTAGCTGCGGGGGGCAGAGCTCTTTTACCGCTTCTGTTTGTTCAATGATGGAAAGTATTTTAGCAAGGTCGGCTTTATCCATGATGACCGTGTTTAGCAAAACTGCGCCGGTTTCTTTAACTAGCGCCGACTGGGTAATGTTTTCTTCTTTAAAACGCAGGGTGTTCTCTTTTCCGGAAAGCTTGGCCAGTCTTTGTGAAAGCGCTTTTGATGCAAACGCGGGGTGGTGGATAGCATTTTGTAAAAAGAGCCGTTCTTCCTGACATAGGATCAGGCCGCCCAAAGCTTTTTCTAAAAAATCTTCGTTGGCGTTTTTATACTTTTCTAAAAAATGCCGTCTTTCGGATCGTCTTTCTCTGGTATAGTAAGCTGTGCTTTCGGCTTTACATAGGCGTTTTTTATACTTGAGTAAAGTTTGATAGTGGTACGCCGTATGCATGCAGACTCCGATCACAGGCAGAGCGAATATCCAGAGACTTAAAGTAAATAAGTTGCGGCTTAAAATGTAGCGGCCGGCTTTTTCCAGTCGGGAAGTTTTCATGTTTTACCCGCCGGACAATTTTTCAAATAAAACACAGCTCGAAATCCTTGTTCTGTGGTTTCCCAAAAAAGTTCTTTCGAGGAATCGACCATCTCATCGCCTTGCAGCAGGTATTCATGGATTTTACGGCTTAAGCTTAAATCGGTAGTTTGGGCTTCAATGTAAGCCTTGGCCAGATAGGGGTCTTGCATTTGACCAATAGCTGGAAAAGATTCCATTTCATATTTAATTTTGCGCAAAGGCAGCAGTCCTAACTGCGGATGATGATAAACCCAATTTAATAGCGCCGATGGAGGCGGGGCTGTAATAAAAAAAGGAAATGGTTTGGCCTCGGTATTGATGTTTCTTTCAAAAAGATTGAGCCTTTCGGCAAAAGGGGCTTTGCTGATTTTAAAGCCTTCCGCATTTTCTAAAGTCTTTAGCTGAAAATCCAGCCCTTTTAAAAATTGTGAGTTCAGTTCATTGCCGGCAAATAATATACCAACCGTTGCTCCCACTGAAAGAAGGGCCATACTAATTGCTTGTGCGGCAAAACGCTTAAAAACCCGTTTTGGTAACAATTCTTTTTCGCGAAACTGTAGAGATTCACCATCTTTAGATAGCGCTTCGAGAGCCAGCCCAATAGGAATGGCGTATTTTTTCAATTCCAATTCAGTTTGTTCGTCTGATGAATGCTGCGTCAGTCCAATAATAGACTGATTAGCTAAGGACAGGAACTGAAATAAATCCTGAAAAGGCGTTTCATAACCGGTAATCAGCAGGGGAAGAGCGGTAAATCTTTCATTTCGGGTGAAGGCCATGATCGCCTTGGCAAATTGCTTTTGAAAGCAATTTAGCAGCGAATATAGTTCCGGAAACTCTTTTTCCGAGATTCCGGTAATCGCCTGTGCGGTTTCGGTATTATCACAGGCATTTTGCAGCTTTTTTTTGCCGATTGGGATGGAATAGGTTTGAGCTGGCAGCCCGCCTTTCATTAGAACGCACAGGCTTTCCTTTAAGCCGATATGCAAGATAATAGCCGTTTGCAAGTCTTTGTCGATAATGCAAGCAAAGCGGGTAAGCGCCCTGGCTTTACATGATACAATATCAGGATCGATATTGATTTCTTGCATTTCTTCAAGGTGTTTTACAAGAGCTTCTTTGGTTGTTGCGTGAAAGTCGACTACGCTTCCCTCATCCCGTTCCCGGCAGATGGCTGCTATTGCCAGATTGTCTTCTGTTTGCAATAGCGATAGCGTGGCTTTTTGCATGGGTAGGACTTTGGCTAGTGCTTTGGTGCCTTTAACACGGACAAAAGCCGAGCGAATAATTACATCTCTGGAATCCAGCCCTGTTGTCAGAATCTTTTTTTTCTTGTCATTGATTTTTTTGCAAATGTAAAGCGGCTTTACATTTGCCTCTTCATCGGCTAAATCTATTTCGGAGAGAGTCTGGATATCTAAAGAGGACCTTTTTTTCTTGATCCCCGCGATGTGTAAAACAGAACCCTCTCGGTCCAGTCCAAAGTATTGCATATTTATCAAAAGTCCTAATAGTTATCGCGTAATTTTACGCCGATTGATTTTTTGTTAAAAGGTAAATGTCTAGCGCTCGGTCAACATTAAAATAGAGTTTTGAAATTGCCCAAAACCGAATCTTGAGGTTGCTTGGGTATGCATAATTACCGAAGTAGTTGAAAAATTGAGTTGCTTCGCATTGTTTTATTTTCTAGAATTGGCTAAAAGCTTTAACAAGGAGCAAAACAATGAACCTTCCGGACAATACTATTGCGGCCATTTTGACAATTATTTTGATGATAGCCCTTTATGTTGGATTCTTATTTTTAGGTACATGGATCTGGCTGTTGATTCTACGCTGTTTTAAAAAGAATCTAAGAAAAATTTATAAAATCATGACCTCCGAAAAAGAGTAGCTTCGTTTCTTGGTTAAAACTTAAGCGATCCCTCATTGCTACAACTGCCATGTGAATACCTGTATATCGAAGCCGCCGAAAATCCGATTCTTCAGGTTGTTTCGGTATATACCCAAAACCATCGTTTGAGGTTGCTTGGATATAAAAGTAAAATAGCTTTTATAGAATTTGGCAGGGAAGTGTTGTTGTTGAATTTGTATTTTCCGGTTCAACCGGATTATCTTTTAGCTGTTCTTCAGGGGGCATAATGGCTTCAATATCCTCAAAACTGCATAAATCCGGCGAGCTCGAACGAGTAAACGGAT
>CAZCPS010000066.1:0-6525 GCA_964499895.1 uncultured bacterium
AAATCGATAGCCGCCCCTATTTTCCCGTTACGGACACGCAGGGAACGATCCGCTACCTGATCGATCCCGACACCAAAACAGTCTGCCGGCAAAATAACTGCGACGCCTTCGGAGCCGGCATAACAGCAGAGATTCCTTACGCCTACGCCGGCAAAAGATACGATGCCAAAACTGGGTTGCTCTATTTTGGGCAGCGTTATTATGACCCGGAGCTTGGCAGGTGGCTCAGCCCCGATCCCATGGGGTCTATGGATCACTCGAACCTTTATCAGTATGTCTATAATAATCCGTTTTCCTTTCAAGATCCTACAGGTGAAAATGTTTTAGGGTTTCTTTGTGGAATAGGTCAAATTCTCTTGGGGGGAGCAATCATGGCCTCCGGGGCTGGCCTTGAATTGGCAACCTGCGGAGGATATACTTTTGCTTTAGGTTTTCACGAAGCCGCAGGATTAAGCTTAATGGCCTCGGGGTGTGCAATGGCTACTTATCATGCCCGGGATATTTCAGTTAATAGGCATTCGACTTCTACGGGAGCGCTAAATAATCGGTTTGATTATAATGAAGCCATAAGTCAGCCCTTAGCGGATCCTTATGCGCAAATGCGCATAGAGATGATGCAAAAGGAAAAAGAAGCAAATGTATATGCCCCTGATAGGCCATTGCCTGTAACTGAACACGGAATCCCCATCCCAGACACAGATGCACCTCATACACAAATTGGAACAAAAGAAAGTAAAAGGAGGCCTGGAGAGAAATATCCCCAAGCTAGAGAATTTGACAATAAGGAGAAGCCCGTCAAAACCATCGATTTTACAGATCATGGGGAGCCCTCTATACATTCGAATCCTCATGAGCATCCTTCTCAGACTAACCCAACAGGAGGAACTCCTAGGCGAGGAGATCCACAACCATTAGAAAATTGGAAATATTAATGTTTAATCCAAAATATCGAATCTTACTTACGAGTAAATATTTTCCTGAAGATAGAGTTGTCTGTCTTGGAAGACAGTTAATTTCGATTATTGATTCTATCAAGAACTATTTAGCTCCTCACATGTGGTATGGAGCTGATGTTGAGGTGGTTGGAAAGAATTCTACAACACATCATCTTAACGATATTCAACTAAGAAGAATTGGTACTGATCTGCAATTTGCTGATTACTGCCACGAAGTTGACCAATTCATATGGGGAGTCTTTTTGTGTGTTGACAGTAATTTTTCATCTCAGAGCATTCTAGGCATTGAATTAGAAACGGAAGATAAATCATTTCGTCCTGTAAATATCAACGGGGCTCTAATGGAAATTAGAGCATTTGATACAACTTATTTTGGGTTATATTTTGAGGATTTAGAGTTAACTAAAATAATTTCCAAACTATATGATGTTGAAATTGAAAAGGATGAGGCGTAAAGTTACGATTATTGCAAATAGAAAAAGAACTCGGAAGACAACTTAGAAAAGACGAACAGAGAGAATTTCACGATCATTTTACTTTCAAATTCTTCACAAAAATCAACTATAATTTGCCTTAATTCCCGCATAACCCAACTCCAGAAAAAAGATCTTTTTCTAAAGATCTTTTACCCGGAATTTACAGAAAGATTGTTGCACTACCAACTCTTATGCGCAAATGCGCGTAAAAATGCTCAAGGAAAGGAAGCAGCGAGCTTCCAAGGAGAAGAAAGGCAAGTAGGGCATGGCAACTGGGCTAAAGACTGGAACAAGGTGGCAAGCACCCCAAAGAGCCCTTGCAATATTCAGTTTTTTTGCTATAATCATCGGTTTCTGGATTGATAGCTCAGTGGATAGAGCATCCGCCTTCTAAGCGGACGGTCGCAGGTTCGAGTCCTGCTCAATCCGTTTTTTAGCTTCTTTTTTTTAATCCAAGGAGACCTTTGCATGGCCCGCAAACTGCGCCTTATCGGCAAAAGCGGCAAAATGGGCGCCGCCTTGCAACGGCTGATCGCTCAAAGCAAACTCTATGTGCTGGATGATCTTGCCCCCGACGCAATAATCGACTTTTCCCACCCCTCCCGCCTTGATGAGACGATCTCTTTAAAAAAGCCGGCCATTATCGGCACTACCGGCTATAGCGAAAAAGAGCTGCAAAAAATGCAGGCCGCCTCCGAATATATGCCCATTCTCTATAGCGCCAACTTCAGCATGGGCATTGCCGCGCTTAAAAAAATGGCCCGCATGGCAGCCGCCCTTTTGGAAGGATGCGACATCGATATTATCGAAGTCCACCACACGCAAAAAAAAGATTTACCCAGCGGAACCGCTCTCGCGCTGGCAGCAAGCCTGCAGGCGCCGCCCAAGATCCACTCCATCCGCTCGAAAGGGATCATCGGCCGGCATACCATTTTTTTGAATACCGGCAAAGAAGAACTGGAACTAACCCACCGCGCCATGGAGCGCGATGTCTTTGCCATAGGCGCTCTAAAAACGGTTGAATTTATTTGCAAAAAAAAGAGCGGGCTTTATTCTTTAGAAGATTTCGTGGAGGAAACACTATTATGCAATCGGTAAAAGTAAAAGATTTTTTCATCGGACAAGGCCAAAAACTGGCCATCATCTCGGGCCCCTGCGTCATCGAAAGCGAAGAAATGGCCATCGCCTGCGCTATGGCCCTAAAAGAAATTATCGCGCCCTTTCCCTTTAATCTAATTTTCAAGGCCAGCTTCGATAAGGCCAATCGCTCTTCGGGCACCGCCTTTCGCGGACCCGGTCTGGAAGAAGGCTTGCGCATTTTAGAGCGCGTCAAACAAGAGAGCGGATTACCCATTCTGACCGATATCCACCTGCCCGAGCACGCCGCCGCCGCAGCCGCAGTCTGCGACATCATCCAAATCCCCGCCTTTCTCTGCCGCCAAACCGACCTGCTACTTGCCGCCGGCCAAAGCGGCCGCGCCGTCAATATTAAAAAAGGCCAGTTCGTCTCGCCCTGGGATATGCGCCATGCGGTAGAAAAAGTTCGAAGCGCCGGTTGCCATGATATTATCCTGACCGACCGCGGCAGCAGCTTCGGCTATAATAATCTGGTCAGCGACATGCGCGCCATACCCGTCATGCAACAACTGGGCTATCCGGTCTGCTTTGACGGCACCCATTCCGTGCAGCTGCCCGGCGCCCTGGGCGCCGCTTCCGGCGGACAAAGGGAATTTATCGCCCCCCTCTGCAAAGCCGCCATTGCCGCCGGCGCCAACGCTTTATTCATCGAGTCGCACCCAACACCCGAGACCGCCAAAAGCGATAGCGCCTCCATGCTTGCCCACCAAGATCTGGCAAGACTCTTACCGGTGCTGGAAAAAATTTATGCGGCGGTAAACAGCTGATGCTTAAAAAGCGCTTCCGCCTCTTTTTGCTCCTTTTTTTCATTTTAGCCGGCTTCATGGCCGCCAATCTCGCTATCATCGAAAAAAAAGATTTTACGGAATATAATCTGCTGGTAAACAGCAAAAAAGAGAACAAGGAGACGGCGCCCAAAAGCGCCCGCCAAAAACGGACGGGAGTGCAAAAAGATATTTTCGCCCTCCAAAACGATGAATCCAGGCTGCACCTTTGCATTCATAGCGCCAAATCCGAGCTCTTTCTCTCACCCGAAAAAAGCTCCTTTGAAATGATCGAAAAGCTAAAAGAAATTCAATGCTATCTCAAAGATGAAGCCGCCCCGGGCGCATTTTCAACGCAGCTGCGCTATTTTACCGCGCAGAGCGGAACTTACACCTTCCCTTCCCACGAGTTTCTAGCCGGCGCCATTGAAATTTACTTCTTTCAGCAGCCATCTTCCGCCCTCTTTTCCGAACTATCGGTCGATGACGCCTATCTCAAGGGCTTTGCCAACCGCATCTCCTTTTTCTTAACCGATAAAACTCCCCACTTTAAGGCGCACCATTTTAAAGCGTCGTTCAACCCCGACAAAGGCAAACCATGAAAAAAACTCTATTTTTCTTTTTTTGCCTGCCCTGTCTGCTCATGGCATCGGAAAACATTTGCGACATCTGCGCCGAGACCGTTACCTTCGACGGCAACTCCCTTTTTCTGGACGGACAAATCGAACTGGATCACAAACTGGGCAAAATCTTTGCCGACAAAGCAATCTTCGAATGCCTGACGCTCGACAAAAAAAATCCTTTTTCCAAAATTACCCTCTCTTCCCGGGTCGACTTTCTGTTGCAGAGCGGCGCCTCTTTAAAGAGCCGGCTAGCTGTTTTCGATCCGGCCGAGAGCAAGCTCTTTTTCGACGGCGGCAGCGGCAAAATCGAACTGCGGGATGTCATCGACAAAAAAAACCCGCTCTTTTTAACCGCCAAATGCGCCGCCTGCAATCTTAATATGCCCGAAACCTTTAAAGGCCTCTCCTTAGAACAGGTGCTCGAAATCACCTTCGAAAAGGACATTCTAGTTACCTACCTCAATAACGAGCTGCACGCCGATACCGGTTCTTTGGATCTGCACTCTTATGATGTTAAATTGCAGCACGCCTCAGGCTTTTTGGCCTCTTTGACGAAAGACTCCGATGAGCGGGTCAATTTTATCGCCGACACCCTCTCCTGGGAGCAAATCGGCAACTGCCTGACGCTTGGCGGCAATGTCATTATTTCCAAGGACGGTTTTGGCTCGATTGAAAGCGACAAGGCCACGGTCTGGGGGAAAAAGACTTTAAAAAAAATCATGCTGACAGGGAACTGCCGCCTTAATTTTATCGACAAAACTCAAAAGAAATGCTCTACCATCACCTGTCCGGGACAAGTCATCATGGACAACGAAAAAAAAGAGATTTACACCTGCGCCGAAGAAAAAATCCTCTTTAAAGACGAAGCGCTTTCCGTACTCGCCAACAAAGCCGAAGTTAGCTACCAGATCCAAAACGGCACCCTTCAACCGGTCGGCATTATACTGCAAGGCGAGGTAAAGCTCATTTCAAAAACCAACTTCGGCAGCACAAGCTACGGCTTTTGCGACAAAATCGCTTATTCGCCTGCCGATAAAAATCTTATTTTATACGCCGATGAAAATAAAAAAGTCCTCTTCTGGCAGGACGACAACTCGCTTAGCATCTGCTCCGATGAGATCCGCATCACCAGAGACAAAGCCGCTAAAAGCCAGGAAGTGCAAAGCATCGGGAACGCCCGTTTTGTTTTCAATTTCGAAGAAGAAAATTTTATCCATGAATTTATTGATCAATTCGTAGGCCAAAAATAATGAAAACCTTACTTGAAGTAAAAAATCTAAGCAAAAATTACAGCGGCAGAATGGTGGTCTCCGACCTTTCCTTCAATGTCGAACGAGGCGAGATCATTGGTCTTTTGGGACCTAACGGCGCCGGCAAGACCACCGCCTTTTATATGACGATCGGACTGATCAAAGCCGACGGCGGCTCCGTTTTTTTGGACGGCGTCGATGTCTCCAAAATGCCCATCCATAAACGCGCCAAACTCGGCATGGCCTACCTGTCGCAAGAACCCTCCGTTTTCCGAGAACTTTCCGTGGAAGATAATATTCTTTGCATATTGGAAACGCTGGATCTGCCGCCGGAAAAAATGGAGCCCAGGCTCGAAGAGCTGCTTACCGAACTGCATTTAACGCCCTTGCGCGCAAAGAAAGCCTGCACCCTGTCCGGCGGCGAAAGACGGCGGCTGGAAATTACCAGAGCTCTAATTCGCGAACCCAAACTTTTGCTGCTCGACGAACCCTTTGCCAACATCGATCCGCTCGCCGTCGCCGATGTCAAACACCTGATCCGCCATTTAAAAAACAAAAATATCAGCGTGCTGATCACCGACCACAACGCCCGCGAAATCTTTTCAATCGTCGATAAAAGTTATTTAATCCAGGGCGGACAAGTCATGATGTGCGGCACGATGGACGAGCTGCTGGCGAATGCTGAGGCCAAACGCTGCTATTTCGGCGAAGATTTCCGAATCTGACATGCGCTCACGGCTAAAATCATAGAGGTTCTGAGGTTTAGGGCCCGTAAGGAAATAACTACCACATTTCAGCTGCGCCAAAGCCCCGGACTTGATCTTTTATGTTGACCGGTCCCTATCAAGTCGGTATATATACCAAAGCAACCTCAAAAGGTGGTTTGGGTATACCTCTTTATTAAGAAGTATTTAATCAGGAGACTGTTATGCAAAAATGTGGAATAAGGCTGCTCTCGCTCGAGAAAACCGGAAACAAATATCTTTACCATGGCAAGAAACTTGCCCCCAACACTCCGGTCAAATCAACCGCCAAAGGAAAGAAAATGATGGTGCTGGCGGTCAAAAAGGTCAAGGGAGAAGAGATGGTAAGACTGGTCCATTTCGGGGCTCTGGGCTATGGACATAACTATAGTTCCGAAGCCAAAAAGAACTATCTGCGCAGAAGCGCCGGCATCAGAAACGGGGAAGGCAAACTGACCAAAAACGATCCCTGGAGCGCCAACTACTGGTCGCGCAGAGTGCTCTGGCCCAGAAACCAACCGGCAAATGGCCCCAAAACTACCTTTTGACGAAAAAAAGAGCTCCGGAAGTATGCCC
>CAZCPS010000067.1:0-6506 GCA_964499895.1 uncultured bacterium
CCCGGAAACGAAAAGATTATGTCCGGTGGCCAAGGTATAAGGCGTAGACACAGACCATTCCAGCGAGCCGTTAGGATGCATTCGGCCGGGAGTAGGCACCAGGCCCGGCGTCTCGGAGGGCAGCTCAATGCCGGTCTTTTTACCAAAGCTAAACATCTCTTCGAGCGCACTTTTATACCACTGATCGCCAAACCTATCGATCGCCTTTTGCACTACCCGCGCCATGTAGACATTGGAAGATTTTTGAATGGCCATATCCATATTTAAAAAACGGTGCAACCGGCCATCTTTAATACGATGGCCGCTGCACGGCCAAACGCTCGTAGCCTGTTTGGCATCGGGATCAAAAAGCGGTTTTTCCCCTTTTTTATGCAGCTCTTCATTGGCATTTAAACAAATCGCCATCGTTACCACCTTGAAAATGCTGCCCGGTTCAAAAGCGTCCATCGCGGCCCACACCCTTGTATCCCGCAGCTTTTCAGGATCACCAAAATACTCGGAATAGCGCCGCACATCAAAACCGGGGTACTGCGCAAGAGCCAGAATCTCGCCGTTTTTGGGATCCATAATCACAGCATACCCGCCTTTGGCCTTGGCGCTTGCAACCCCGCGGGCAAGCTCCTCTTCAGCGATCGCCTGCAAATAGTGATTGATGGTCAAGAAAATATCGGCTCCGTTTTCCGGCTCCTCTGTAATCTTGCCGACATCGAGCGGATGTTTCGGCGAGTGCAAAACCTGCCTGAAGCCCAAATGGCCGCACAAATGTTTATTAAAATAGAGCTCCATGCCGCCGGTAGGCTGATTTTGCGCCGTCATGTGATCTTTTTCCTCCCGGACGGTATGCAAGACCTGACCCAGCAGCGGGCCGAAGGGATAGGAGCGCTTATAATCAAGCACAAAATAGAGCGCGTTAGAGGGTAACTTGTTTAGTTTGGCAAAGCCTTGCCACCAGGCCAAAATTTCATCTTTTTGCTCTTTTTCGAGCCACCAAAAAACACGCCGGTTGCGGCTTTTTTTATAAAGTTCCTTTTCAATGCGCCGATAATCGGCAGAAGGGCCGCGAACAACAGCAAAAAGTTTTTGGGCCACCGTTTTTTTATAAGGCATGGCAATAACAGAAGGGTCGATAAAGAGATGGAATTTGGGAACATCGATAACAAAGGGCTGCGGCTCTTGCGGATGTCCGGCTTTGATGGCCGTGTTGGAAAAAAAACGGCCGCGCATAAAAGGTTCGATGCTAGTGTGCTGATGCTGGGCTTGCGCCGTGCGCACCCACTTGCCGCCTTCAATGATCTGAATCTTAAAAAACTGCAGAATCAGAGCCGAGAAAAAAAACATCAGCGCAAAAGAGACATAAACTAATCGCTTTTCTCCGTCGCAACCGGCCCTGGACACTTATTTTGCTCCCACCGCCACATGAATCACTGATTTTTTAGCATCCAGCCCGCCACCTTCAATCACATCCCTGATTGCCAGGCCTGTCTGCATGCTGAAGATTTCGTCTACGAGCGGATGTTTTAAGCCGGCATATTCCGGCTGGGCTAAGAAGCCGATTATGGTACTGGGATTTTCAAAACGGTCGATCTCATACTGGCAGCGCGCGTTTTCCTCGGTAATTGAGGTTACTTCCGCGGCTAGCGCCGGAATGGTAATTTTCAGTTTGGTCAGCTGGTTCTGCTTTTCCATATAGGAAAAGAGCCAGTAGCCAAAGAGCATCATTACAATGGCGGCTTTGAGAATCCAGTCTTTCATCATATTTTTTTCGCGAAACGCATTTTTGCGCTCCGCGCTCTTCTATTGTGTCTTATTTCTTCCCGTGTGGGCACTTTTGGCTTTTTCGTCAAAAGGAGGATCTTGCCCTCTTTAGCGCACTCTCGAAAGGTATTTTTTACTATACGGTCTTCCAGACTATGGAATGCAATTACCCCCAAAAGGCCATCTTTCGGCAAGCAACTAATAGCGCGCAGCAACCCTTTTTGCAAAACTTCCAGTTCGCTATTTACATAAATACGCAGCGCCTGAAAAACCCTGGTCAAAGGATCAATCCGTCCGCCCTTTCTCAGCACCGGCAAAAGTACCGCTCTCAGTTCCAGTGTCGTCTTTACCGGTTTTTTGCGTCGAGCTTCCACTACCGCTTTGGCGGCCTGCCGCCAGCGCGGCTCTTCGCCATATTCTTTAAAAACCTCTTCAAGCTCTTTTTGCCCCAGCTCCATAATCGCTTTCGCGGCAGTCATGGGGCTACGCCGGTCCATACGCATATCCAAGGGCGCGTCATGGCGAAAACTAAAGCCCCGCTCCGGCTGATCCAGCTGCAAAGAAGAGACTCCCAAATCCAAAAAAATCCCATCAGGACGCCGGCTTTGCAAATGCCGCGGCAAATCCACATAATCGCCATGGATCAAATGGAGCTTGCAGTCAAAAGGCGATAACACCTCTTTCGCAATAGATAACGCCGCGTCATCCCGATCGATTCCAAAAAACTCCTCAATCTCAGGATGCTCTTCCAAAATACGCCTGGCATGGCCGCCCAGCCCCAGCGTACCGTCGCAAAAACAGGCCATTTTCATGTCGGCAAAAAATGCCGCTACCTCTTCTATTAAAACCGGCTTATGTTCGTTCATCGCTTTCCACCTGCGGCGTTTCATCCAGCAGCGCAAAAGCCTCTTCAGTCAATTTCGCCAGGTTCATATCAGGATCCGTACCGGCCAAGAGCGCCATCAGTTCACGATCATAGACATCTTTCGGCCATATTTCGATCTTGTTCAGCACTCCGGCAATAACAACTTCTTTTTCGATGCCCGCCGCCTGTTTTAAATGCGCCGGAATGGAAAGCCTGCCGATGGCGTCGCATGTCGTTAAATGAAGTGTCGAAAAAAAGAGGGTAAAAAACTTTTGGTAGTGGGCGTTATATTGCTTGTATTTGAACTTTTCGACCAGCTCTTCGATATCGGTTTTGCGATAAAGAGCCAAACAGCCGCCGGTGCCAAGACCCAAATAGAATTCGAGCTTGCCTTCTTCTACCAGGCCATAGCGAAAAATCTGTCCCAGTACGAAGCGATTTTTTTCATCCAGCTTTGCTGTTGTCGATCCACTAAAGAAGAAGCTCATAGCCCATTTCCCACCGTTTTCCACATACTAGCACCAATTTTGAAAAGTTCGCAATATTTTTTCTAAAAAAGCATCTAAAACCCCATTTGCGAACACCCCTCTCCTTATTGGTTTTCCTTAAGTATAAAGATGTTAGCGTCAAAAAGAAATCAAAAAATAAAATTGTGGGAAATTGTGGGAAATTTGTTCACAATTTTTTCTATATACTTTCCAAAACGCCACTCGACACACCCATCTGATTAAACTTAACTTATTATTGTTTAGATAGTTACAAGCAAAAGAAAGCGTTGAGCAAAATTGCTGACAAGTTGTGGAATTTATGTTCATAACTTTTTGGCGGTGTTTTTGTGGGAAGAATTAGCAGCAACTGTATTAATATACGCTCTTTAGGGATAAAAAACCACAACTTTTTGCAATAAAAGCGCTTTTTCCCACCAATTCATGTGCAAAACAATTTATTTGCCGGCAAAAGATCTATACCTTATCGCGTCATTTCTGCAAGTTTTTGACTTTTTTCTTCCGAAAAAACAGTTCCCTGCTACAATGGAAATTTGTAAGAATAAAGAAAAGCACCATGCCGCAACAAACCGAACCAAAAAAAACAACCATAGCCGATTACGGAATCGAGCCATCGAGAGATTTCGCAACCGCGCAGCAAACGCGGCATCCTTTATTTCAGGGCAAGGGCCCCGCACCAATCGAAAGCATCTCTATTAAGCCGACTTATGAGCTTGAAATGGAGCAATGGCTGCATTTTAAAAGCTGCCGCACCACATGGTCCAGTATCCCCCCGCCTTCGGACCTGTCCGATGTCAACACCGTCTTTACCGGACCGAATATCGCGCCTTCTATGGGCTCGCAGGAAAAAAGAAATCAGGATCTGGCAAATTTACAGGCGTTAGCTCCGGAAAAAACGCGCTCCGCGCTTCCCCGGGAAATGGAACTGCAGCGTCAGGACATTGTCGCCTGTTTTGTAAAAATAGATGAAGTGAATAACAATGCGCTGCATGCATACGCAAGCAGCAATGAACTTTTAAAGCCTTAAATTTTATGGATTGGCTCTCAATTTTAGGATGGTCGAAAAGACAGATCGATGATCTTCGTTTTATCGGTTATCGCTATGCCAAGGAAGGACACTATGAAACGGCAATTACTTTTTTCAGAGCGCTAATCGCCGTCGACCCATCCAGCGTGTATGACTTGCAGACGCTCGGCGCGCTCTATTTGCAACTCGGGCGCAATGCCGAAGCCATGAAGTATCTGGATCGCTCCCTGCAGCTTAACCCAAATCACTACCCTACCCTGCTCAATAGAGCCAAAGCGCTGCTTTCATTAGGCTATAAGCAGCAAGGCATCCGGCAAGCCGAACAGATCATTCGTTGCAAAGACAAAACCATAGCCGGCCAGGCCCAGGCCTTAATCATGGCCTACGGCGCGGCAGCGCGGTAATAATGCGACAATCTTTTGAGATTGTTTCGGTATATACCGAAGCAACCTAAAGAATCGATTTTGGGCAATTTCAAAGCTGTCGCAATTCGTCGATCTTAACCGGCTTAATATTAGTAAGCCGCATTATTTTCTTTTTTTGCGCAGAAATCATGTTTTCAAAAATGTACAACGAAGAGATAATAACTATCCTAATCCTCTGTACCGGACAAAAATTGGTTAGGGTCCGGTACAGAGATCCTAATCAAAGGAGTAAATTATAATGATACCCGTTCAAATTAGCTCATTCTATACACCTAATTTATATCCGGATCCGCTGTTGTTAAAAGATGACCCCGAATTGCAAACCCTGGTAAAAATCCGGCAGCTCCCCTGGATAAAAAATAGCTACTCGAATGAATATGACCTTCCTCAAAATATCTATTCGGCTTCCGATGTAAGCGGAGCCCGCATGTACACCATCGTCCATTTTACCGAAGAAGAAATGGAAAAGGATCAGCAAATGGCTTATTCCCGAGTCCACAGAATTTCGACCCGGACTCTATTATTATGCGGAATTGGCGGTGTCTTAATCGGGATTGCGCCCCTAATTTCAATCCCCACAATGATCTTGGGCGGCGGATTACATTTATACTGTTGTTTTCAAGAATATAATTCACGCTATGGACATGCTACTACCAAAAAAGAACTGGCCAAGTGGCTTATAACAAATAATAATTGGAAAATTTTTGTGAATTACTACACGCCTAAGGCGGCGGAGGTTCTTACAACCTTGAATTTAGAAGACGAGCTAACCGGCCAAAAAGAGAAGCAACTCTACAACGACAGAGAGTCAGGGATAATCAACTATTTTCAGGATCAAAGAGAAAGATGCCGGGCAACTATTCCCGAAAGCGAAAAGAGCAAGATGTTTGACTGAACCGTTAGAGCTGAGCCGGTTTCAGAGAAGCCGGCCTAATTATCAGGTTTGCCGTTTTCCGCCAAAAAGTATTGCGCCCTATGCCAAAATAATGGTAGATTGACTCTTAATCAATTTACCAAAATGCGCCATGTCTTCATGCACTTCCTCTGATTTATGGGTCCAGTTTTTAGACTACATGCAAAAGAAATGTTCCCTCTCCGAATTCCAAAATTGGCTCGAGCCGATTAAAGTTGTGGAAGAAAAAGAGGGCCGGCTCTACCTGGAAGTTCCCAATATCTTTGTGCAGGAATATTTGATCGGCAACTATAAAAATGAGCTGGCCGATTTTTTCCCGGCCGAAGGCGGCATCGTCTTTTTGATCGCCGAGCAAAAAGACGCGCCCGTCTCCGTGGAAGCACCGCAAAGCAGCAGCCCGCCTGAGCGCAAGCTCAACCTCAACATGCAATATACCTTCGAAAATTTTGTCGAAGGCTCCTGCAACCAGTTTGTCAAATCGGCCGCGCTGGGCGTTGCCCACCGCCCCGGCAAATCCTACAATCCCCTCTTTATCCACGGCGGCGTAGGCCTCGGTAAAACGCATCTGTTGCACGCTATCGGCCACCATGTCCTCCAGCACCATAAAAAGCTGGTCATCCAAAGTGTTACGACCGAAGGGTTCATCAATGACCTGGTCAACCACCTGCGCTCTAAATCCGTCGATAAAATGAAACGCTTCTATCGCAACCTGGATGTACTCCTGGTCGACGATATCCAGTTTCTGCAAAACCGGCTTAACTTCGAAGAGGAATTTTGCAATACTTTCGAAGCGCTTATAAATCAAAACAAACAGATCATCATCACCTCCGACAAACCCCCGGCCCAGCTCAAACTCTCCGACCGCATCATTGCCCGCATGGAATGGGGCCTTGTCGCCCATATCGGCGTTCCGGAACTCGAAACACGCGTGGCCATCATCCAGCAAAAATCACAGCAGCACTCCTTTCACATTCCCTCCGATGTCGCCTTTTTTATCGCTGACCACATTTACAAC
>CAZCPS010000068.1:0-6480 GCA_964499895.1 uncultured bacterium
GACATGCGCGCCGGCATCATTGATTCCAACCAGGCTCGCGAACTGCGCCTGCTGCTTAACAAGGAAAGTCAACTCTACGGCGCTATGGACGGCGCCATGAAGTTTGTCAAAGGGGATGCGATCGCCAGCATTGTCATCACCATTATCAATGTCGTCGGCGGTATGATCGTCGGTGTCTTTATGCATAATATGGAGCCAATGCAAGCCGTTCAGACTTATGCTCTTCTGTCCATCGGTGACGGTTTGGTCTCGCAGATTCCCTCGATTATGATCGCCATTACCGCCGGTATCGTCACCACGCGCGTCTCGAGCGAAAAAAAGGATGCCAACCTCGGTAAAGATATTGCCGAGCAGCTTCTCAGCCAGCCTAAAGCTCTGCTCATCTCATCTGCCGTACTAATGCTGATGGCCGGCATACCCGGCTTTCCGACCACCTTTTTTATTATTCTGGCAGTTTTGGTCGGCGTTACCGGTTTTGTGATTCAGAAAAACTCGACCAAAGCGCTAGCCAAAACGGCCGGCGGCATCAGCGCGGTGGAGACCGATGTTGAAGGCCACGCATTAATCGGCGCGGGCGGCGAAGACTACGCCCTGACCCTGCCTGTCATGCTGGAAATGGGCTCGGCGCTCTCCTCTCATTTGATCAAAGACAAGCAGGGATTGACTTTTGTCGATATTATGGTGCCTAAAATGCGGCACGCGCTCTACCAGGATCTGGGTGTGCGTTTTCCCGGCGTACATGTCCGCACCGATTCGCCCAATCTGGAAGAAAATGAATACTGCATTTTTCTAAACGAAGTACCGATCGTCAAAGGCAAAGTGATGCTGGGCTATCTGATGACCGGTGAAACTGAAGAGACCTTAAACCGCCACAACTTGCCTTACACCATTCTGGAAACCAAGCTGGGCGGCAAAGCGCTGATGGTCGACAAAAAATACAAAGACATTCTTAAAAAAGCGGGCATCCGCTACTGGGAGTCGCTGGAAGTCATGATTCTGCACCTTTCGGCCTTCTTCCGCCAGCACGGCTCCGAATTTTTAGGCTTACAGGAAGTGCGCGCCATTATCGAGTTTTTAGAGCGCTCCTTTCCCGACCTGATCAAAGAGGTCACCCGCCTTGTGCCTCTCCAAAAAATGACCGAGATTTTCAAACGGCTGGTACAGGAACAAATTTCGATCAAGGATCTGCGCACCATTTTTGAAGCGCTCTGCGAATGGGCGCAAACCGAAAAAGATACCGTTATTTTAACCGAATATGTCAGATCCTCGCTCAAGCGCTATATTAGCTACAAATATTCTCGTGGCGAATCTATTTTGGCCGTCTATCTTTTGGATCCCGAAATCGAAGATATGATCCGCGCGGCGATCAAACAAACCTCCGCCGGCTCCTATTTGGCCCTCGACCCCGATTCTCAACAAATGATTATGCAAGCCATGCACAATATCATTGTGATGCCTCCGGCCGGAGGCCAGCCGCCGGTTATGATCACCACTTTGGATGTACGGCGCTTTGCCCGCAAGCTCATAGAAACCGAGTTTCCGGAACTGGCCGTTATTTCATATCAGGAAGTGGTATCGGAAATCCGCATTCAGCCGCTTGGCCGAATCCAACTATCATAGGTAGCTTATGGCCACACCCAATATCGGCAATGTTCCCCAACACGGAGTTCACCAGACCGCTGCCGTCCAAGGTGAAATTCAAGCGCAAGCGGCCGAAAAAGCCAATAATGAAGCTGACATGAGGAGTTTAGTCATCGGGGGCTTTGTTAAAAACACGGTTGAACAACGCAAACCATTAAAGGAACAAAAAGATAAAGACCAAAAGATAAAACGCAAAGGCGAAACGGAAGGGCTGGAAGATGACGAGGCTAAAATATTGGCGATCGAGCTAGCTGAAGAAGAAGCCAGACGCTTCAATCAGGAAAACCCGGAGATGGAAAGATCCGTTTTGATGGCGCTTTTTAATGGTCTCAAAGCCGGCCAGACCAAAGATGACATCATCAAGATGGTCCGCAGCTTCTACAAAGACCATTTTCTGGCCGATGAAGCGCTCGGCTTTTTGATAGCAACCACCACCGGCTCTTTGAAAGAAGAAGTGCAAAAAGCGCGCGATGAGATAATGCAGCAGCATGGCAAGGAAATTGCGGCCGGCCGCAACATAGCCGTCGCCTCACGGGAATTTGCTGAAAAGTCTACACTTGGCTCGCCAAAAGAGCTTCGTTCGATTTATTACCAGGTAATCGATCAACCCGATACGGCGCTCAACACCTTTAAAAAAATGACCGCAAAGTTTCCTTACGAAAAAATGGAAGAAGCCATTAAATTTTTATACCATTCGCTGGGTGAAGATTTAAAAGTTCGTTATAATTCCAAAGATGACGCGCCTTTGCTGCAAAAATTAATCGACGACATCCAAAACCTGCAAGCCATCTCCTGGGTCTTTCTCTATTTTAAAGAGAATATGAAAGCTATCAATAATGCATTTGATCGCGCCCGCATAGAAATGCCCAAGAGCTTGACTTTTCAAAGTCTCGCGCATGCTTACGCATCCCTTCTGGAGCTGCGAATCAACGCCATAAACTCTAATATTGTCAGCGGCATGGCTCCCAAATTAGGCATCATGGGCAATCCGGAGGCCCAAATAATTGTTTTTACGGTGATGCGTAACGCGACACGCCAAACCTCGATGGAATTATATAAAGACGAAAACTTTCGAAATAGAATACAAGAAGCCATTAACAATGCCATTTCAAAATTGGATGAAATAATTGAAGAAGAGGGCTAAGCATGAGCGAATTTGAAACGATTATTGAAGAACTCGGCGTCAACATGAAGCTGCCGCTAAAAGCTGAAGAGGGAAAAGCTGCCATTCGCATCGCAAAAAAACTTACCGTAAATTTAGAAGACGACCCCGAACAAGGGCAAATGATTGCCGGCAGCTTTCTTGGCGAACTGCCGCCCGGAGCCTTTCGCGAAAAGATTTTTATAGCGGCCCTTAAAACCAATGACACCTATCCGAGAACCGGCTTTTTCGCCTTCGAAGAGACCCGCCATGCGCTCTTTTACTATAGTCTGCTCTCCATACAGGGGCTAACCGGCGCGAAACTATATAATTTCCTTGGTAAATTCACTGAGGAAGCCCTGCAATGGATAGAAATGCTGGAATCGGGCAATATAAGCATTGTCGATTCCCCTGCACCGTCCGGCCTGCCCTCACCCTTCCACATTAAAACCTAACCAAGATTTCATTAACCTATACCCAATGGACTTCAAGATTTGGTTTTAGGCAATTTCGTTGCTTTGAAATTGCCCAAAAACAAATCTTGAAATCCATTGGGTATAACTCTAAACTATTATTATTTTTTTGATAAACTCACACATTTATTAGATTAAAAAACACATAAATGTTATGGATCAAAATAAATCAAGCAATTAAAAAGTTATGATCCCAAAGGAAATAAAAGACCAAATAAACAACTCGCCGACAGCCGAGCAGTGGCAAAAGATCGGCATAAAACACCATCATGGCGTCTGCATCCCGCTTTTTGCTTTGCGCTCCGAAAAAAGCGCCGGCATCGGCGAATATACCGATCTTATTCCGATCATCGACTGGATAAAAACGCTTGGCATGGATGTCATTCAGCTGCTGCCGCTAAATGAAACGGGCCATGACCCCAGCCCATATAACGCTATTTCCTCATGCGCGCTGGATCCCATCTTTATCGCGCTACGCGATCTGCCCCATCTTATAGAAAATCCCAAACTGGAAAAACAGCTGACCTCATTTAAGATCTTTTCCGACCATAAACGCGTTCCCTATCGGGAGATCAGGGCTAAAAAGATGGAATGGCTGAAAGAATACTTTGCCTTTGCCTATCCCCGTCTTAAAGAAAGCCCTCGTTTTCATACCTTTACGGAACAAAACCTATGGCTGCATGAATACGGTCTTTTTCGGGCGATCAAAGAAGAATATGGCGACAAGAAATGGAATCGCTGGCCGGAAAAGCTACAAAACCCAAACGAAAAAACGCTTTTGGCTCTTTTTGCCGGCTATGCCGCGGAAATTGAGTTTTATGTTTTTCTGCAGTTTTTAGCCTTCGAGCAGCTGATTGCCGTCAAAAACTATGCTACCGAAAAAGGTGTCTTTTTAAAAGGAGATATTCCTATCCTGATCTCTCGCGACAGCGTTGATGTCTGGTATCACCGTGAAATGTTCGATGTTGACCACACTGCCGGCGCGCCGCCGGATGATTACAGCGTATATGGTCAAAAATGGGGCTTCCCGCTCTTTAACTGGGAAAATTTGAAAAAACACAATTACGAGTGGTGGCGCCAAAGGCTTAATGTCGCCTCATCCTGCTACCATATGTACCGGGTCGACCATGTGATCGGATTTTTCAGGATCTGGAGCATGCTGCCCGATGAATCACCGGTTGAAGGTAAATTCATTCCCAAAGAGCCCGCGCGCTGGGAGCCGCAAGGCAAAGATCATCTAAAAATGCTGATTGAGTCATCGCCTATGCTGCCGCTCGCGGAAGACCTGGGGCTGGTCCCTAAATTTATTTATAAGGCTCTGCATGACGCGTGCGTCTGCGGAACCAGAGTTATGCGCTGGGAGAAAAAGTGGTGGTGGCGCCGGCTCTATGTAAAGACGGAAGATTATCACCCGATCAATATTACTACGGTCTCAACCCATGACAGCTCGACACTGGCGCAATGGTGGGCGAAAAAGCCAAAAGAGGCCAAACCTTTTGCCCGCATGAAAAGGTGGAGATACCATTCGGGCCTTTCAGACCACCAGCGCAAACAGATTCTAAGAGACGCGCACCATTCTTCGACGATTTTTCACATTAATCTTTTGGGCGAGTATTTGGCGTTCTTTCCGGAACTGATCTGGGAAAACCTAAGCGATGAGCGCATCAATGTGCCGGGCACCATGCTGCCAACCAACTGGACCTACAGGTTCCGACCGACCGTAGAGCAAATCATCAGCCATAAAGCGCTCAAAGTGACGATAAACGAAATCGTACATTGACGAATGTTGCCAAAGCGTTAGCGCTCTTTCAAAAAATTTCAAAAGATAGTTGCGTAATAATATAAGTTTAATTATAATAATTACCAATCCTAACAAAAGGACCAATAAAATGACAACACCGGAAATATCAAATATTTTTTTACCAAAATTATATAGCGAAGGAATACCTAGACTTGAAAACAACCTCACACATCTAAAGAGCCAAATAAAAAGAATCAAAGTCATTGCAGCCGCCCTTATTATCACTATTGGCTTAATCCTCTTCGCTACCATATGGCCAAACCCCTCTGTACCGCTCTGTAGCGCATTTAGCCTTAAGAGTATATGTAAATTTAAAAGCGAGAGAGAAGCTCTGATCAAAACGCAAATAACAGACCTTAACAATCGCAAAAACAACTACTTAAAACTTAAATCGCTCGAAACGGAACTCTCCCAAAAGATTAGCCGCTCTAACTACACGTCAAACCAAGCCATGCATAACTGTAAATTTAAAATTTTAGAAAACTTGTCCCATGTTTTCCCAACTGCCTCCTCGGAAGATAAAAAAGCCATTCTAGAAGAAGCTAAAAAGATTCACCTTGAAGCCAGAGCGCTTCCACTGCCCGTGACATTAAAGATATCTCAAACGAAAAGAATCTACGAACTTTTTCATGCAATGCAAGTAGCTTAGAGCTCTTAATTTAGAATCCTGGAAATCTCCTTTTCCAGGGCATTGTTGGTGCCGCAAAGGTTCTTTAGGGATTGAGCGCCCTCTTCAGCGAGAGCTTGATCGATCCCCTTATTTTCCCGCAGTCTATAGAGCTCATCAGCCAAGGTTACCACTTTAGCACCCTCGCTCATAAAATCTACATCAAGTTCGGCCCGTTTCTTTAAGTCGCTGACATAAATAGCGATCTTTTTGCCGAACTGCGCTTCGATTTCGGAGAGCGGAATATCAAAATCAAAAATCAATGAGCTAACCAATACATCGACGCTCTCAATATTACCCTCTTTCCAGAGAATTTTGGCACGGCTAAGCGCTTGTGCCGACTTTCCTTTTAAAGGCAGTAATTCCAAGGCGGCAGCGAGGGGCTCGATCGCGAAATGACCTTGCGTTCTCTTATATTCCTTAATCCAGTCTTTAGTCAGTTCATCAAAGAGACGAACGGCACTCAAATCAGCGGCAAACTGCCCGCGAGAGGTTGTTAAATTATTTTTTACATCTTCCGAGAGAGCGTAGGAATCGGAGAAAAAATCCAAGTGCTGATAGCCGCCTTTCAACACAAACTGTCCTAAAGCAAAGACACTTAGAAGTCCCAAAAGAATAATATTTTTTTTCAGCCGCATACCGCACCATTGGTTTTAATTATTTATACCCAAACAACTTCAAGATTAGATTTTCGATAGCTTTGAAATTACCCAAAACCTAATCTTGAAGTTGTTTGGGTATAATATAAGATTATATA
>CAZCPS010000069.1:0-6436 GCA_964499895.1 uncultured bacterium
GCAGCATCGACCGAAATGCCGTACACGGCTCGGACGGAGTTGAAACCGCCAAAGCCGAAATTAACTTCTTTTTTGCGCAAGATGAGATTTTCCCTCGTTGACAGCTCCCCATGGCTAAAGCCAGGGGATTCCTAATTCACGGAGAATCGCCAGGAGGAAATGGCTTGGTTATCGCAATAGTCCTCATAGAGGACTTTTACGTTTTTTACAACCCATGTCCTCCGGTCTTACATTCTCTCCAAAGGCTTAACATCCCGAGTGCCCCTCGGTAGACCTTTAAAAGGTGTGCATATTTTAACAAGGAAAGTGTGTGAGTAGCAAGGAAAAAAACAGAAAAAAGGCGGCTTATATCCCCATGGATAAATCCAGGGGTATTACGCCGTCAATGACAATCGAGATCTGATGGATCGCTATTTTTCGAGACGCCAAAAAAAATTAAGAAGCCACCGCCGATTTTACTAACGAGGGCCCCTTCTACCGTAACAGACGCAGAGCTTACCCGCTGCAGGCTAACCCTCATCGCATCTTTTTGCGCTTGAACTGATCCAGGTACTCCAGCGCTTTGCCGGTGCCCAAACAGACCGCCAGCAGAGGATTGGACGCCACAAAAACCGGTAATCCCGTCTCTTTAATTAGCGCTTTATCAATCCCTTTGATCAAGGCGCCGCCGCCAACGAGCACCATACCGCGCTCTACCAGGTCGGCCGCCAGTTCCGGAGGACATTTTTCCAAAGTCAACTTGACATTTTCGACAATCTGCTGAATCGGCTCGGAAAGGCACTCGCGGATTTCCACGGAATTGATTCTTTTGGTAATCGGCAACCCGGCCACCTGATCACGGCCGCGCACTTCCATCTCCAGTTCGTTCTTGCCGAGCGGATAGGCCGTGCCAATCGTCATTTTAATATCTTCAGCCGTTCGGGGGCCAATCATCAGATTATAGGTGCGGCGCATATAGTTCATGATGCAATCATCAAACTCATCGCCGGCCACGCGCAGCGAACGCGATTCCACAATGCCGCCAAGCGAGATAATGGCAATTTCAGTCGTACCGCCGCCAATGTCGATAATCATGTTGGCAGACGGCTCGTGCACCGGCAAATCAACACCGATTGCCGCCGCCATCGGCTCTTCAATTAAAATAACTTCCTGCGCTCCGGCATGCAAGGCCGAATCTTCGACCGCACGCTTTTCCACACCGGTAATGCCCGACGGAACGGCAATCAAAATTTTCGGGCGAAAAAGGCTGCGGGTAGGCGTAACGCGCCTAATCAGCTCTTTTAACATGCCTTCGGCAATCTCAAAGTCAGCGATCACGCCGTCTTTCATCGGGCGGATGGCATGAATCTTTTGCGGTGTTTTCCCCAACATCGCCTTTGCCTTATGGCCTACAGCCAAAACTTCGCCGGTAGCGGCATCAACCGCGACCACCGACGGTTCGGCTAAAACAATGCCCTTGCCCTTGACAAACACCAAAGTGTTCGCCGTACCCAGGTCAATGCCAATGTCGTTGGAAAAAATACAGGACATTTGCGGAAAATGGCCTGAGAATGTTTTTTTAAGTTTTTCGAGATACTCCTTCATATTGAGAGCATCCTTGGCTGTTTTCATCATTTTATGAACCTTCAATTAATCCATTCATAATAATTCCGCATATTCTAATTTTTGTAAATTACAATGCTAATTTCTTTTCACGCGCCGCGGGGCTTTGCGAATATGCGTACGCTTCGCCTTATGCTACGCCTGCAACAATTCGAGTACTTCTTCCCATGTCAATTTGGAAATGGCCTCATCATCGCAGCTCACGATTTTCTTGACTAATCCTTTTTTACGCTCCTGCATTTCAACAATCTTTTCTTCGATCGAAGATTTGGTAATCAGTTTATATGTTGAAACCGATTTGGTCTGGCCAATGCGGTGTACGCGGTCGGTCGCCTGATTTTCAACGGCGGGATTCCACCACATATCGTAATGAATGACCGTATCGGCGCCGGTGATGTTAAGTCCCGTTCCGCCGGCTTTGAGCGAAACTAGGAAAATCGGAATTTCCTTGGTTTCGTTAAACTCTTTGACAATTTGCAGCCGGTTTTTGGAAGAACCGTCCAAATAGGAAAAACTTATGCCGCGCTGCTCAAGATCTTCACGGATTATATGCAGCATGCGGGTATATTGCGAGAAGATTACTGTTTTATGCTTACTCTCCATTAGCGTCTGGAGCAGTTCCATTAACATTTCATACTTGGCCGAATCGCCCGCTTCCGCCTTTTCCTTGGCGAAAATGGCCGGATGGCAACAGATCTGTTTTAATCTTGTCAGCGTAGCCAGCACATGGATCTGCACTTTTTCAAAACCGTCTTTTTCCACCAGGCGCACCAATTCGTCTCTAGCCGACTTGGCATAAGACTGATAAAGCTGCTGCTGTGTGTTTGCCAACTGGCAGTGATAGATGATTTCCGAGACCGGCGGCAGATCTTTTAGCACATCGACTTTCATGCGGCGCAAAATAAAGGGTGAAACCTTGCGCTTTAAATATTCCATCCGTTGCGGGTAATCGGGCCCCTGCCGCATATATTTTTCCACAAAGCGGTCAAACGATCCTAAAAAGCCGGCCATCAAAAAGTCAAACAGGCTCCAGAGTTCCTCCAGGGAATTTTCAATCGGCGTACCGGTTAGAATCAAGCGATGGACGGCATTAATCATTTTAGCCGATTTGGCGTTGCGGGTCAGACGGTTTTTAATATGCTGGGCCTCATCGAGAATCGCATAGGCAAAGGTAGTTTTTTTATATAGCTCCACATCTTTTTGCAGCAGAGTATAGGAGGTGATCACCAGATCATATTTATTAATATTGTGGATCAGCTTTTGCCGCTGCGAGGGCGAACCGTCCACGGTAAGCACTTTCAGATTGCGCTGAAATTTTTGCACTTCCTCTTTCCAGTTATAGATCAAAGAAGTCGGGCAGACCACAATCGACACACTCTCTTTGCGCGCATTATGCACCTGCGTGATAGCCGCGATGGCCTGCAAAGTCTTGCCGAGTCCCATATCGTCGGCTAAGATACCGTTTAAATACATAGACCGGAGCCGCTCAAGCCAATGCACCCCATCCGTCTGATAGGGCCTAAAATTGGCAATAACCTCTTTGGGAACGGGAGACTTGCAAAATTCTTTTTCACCCAGCATCTGCCGCCGGATTTCTTCCAGTTCGTCTGTTATTTTAAAGGTGATCGGCAACCCCGAAAAGAGCTCTTTATCGATCGCGACCAAACTCCAGAGCGGTCTTTCTTCAACATGACAAGAGAGCTTGCGGATGCCCATCTCATCGAAAATCTGCACGATGCGCGAAATTTTGTCCAAATCCAAAACCAGGATTTTAGAAAAGCGGGAATTTCTTCTCTTTTGCGCCTCTTCGGACTGAATGCTTTTCAGTTCGATAAAGCTGCGTTTGGCATCAACGCATTCCCACAACAGATCGATATCCAATCCTTTGAGCGCGCCGTCAACCTTCAAATCAACCTTATATTGACCGGCCGCATCGCCTTGGCTAAGCGAGAGCATAAAGCGCGTGCGGTCATAAATAAACTGGTCGAGCAGATTTTGCGGGCACTCGAAATCGACCCGGCCTTTAAAGCGCGGCACAATCTCGGTCATGAATTCGACAATTTTTTTCTCCGTCTTGGCTACATAGACACCCGTATCGGCGCTATAAATAAAATCCTGAAACAATTCCAGCGCCAGATTTTTTTCTTCCACCAGATTTCTGGCGACAATGCCTTCTCCGGTCTGAAAAGCGCAAATTTTTTCATAGTCCAGATCGGTGTTGCCCGAGCGCACTTCGATGCCGTCATAATTAAAGTAGAGCATAGCTTCCAGTTCACCGTCCAAATAGGACAAAACAGAGCGGCAACCCAAAACGCCGACAAACGGCAGCGTAATAAAGTTCTCCAGAACCTCTTCCCCCGCAACATTGGCATAGCGTCTTAATTCCGGCAGCGCGTTTTCCACAAAAGTACCGAAAAGCGGTTCGGGAATGCTCATCTCGCGAATGCGCGTCAGGTTTAGCAAATGCTGTCTTTTAACATTTTCCCCGAAACCATAGTAGACGCCTTCCAGAATCAGTCCCGGGCGAACACATTCAAAAAGAGCGGCATCCATGATATTTGTAATTTTTTGATCGACACAAATCGTCGGGTTAACCAGCAGTTTGGATCCGGGAGGCGCAATATATTCCAGCTCAAAGCGCAAGGCAGCCGGCTGAAGGCTGCAAGAGAGCGGGGTCTCCAGCGTGTTAGCAAAAACAGAGCGCATTCGAAGCGGCTCGCTTGCATTATCAAAGCCGCAAGCGCAATTTCTTTTGCGTTCGGAAACAAAAGCTAAAGAAAGCAAAATGCCGAAAGACTCGCGATCTAAAAAACCGATACGAAAAGCGCGTTCATTAGGCGGCTTATCGGGAAAGAAGGCGCAGTTCATAATAATTTTAAATAGCTGCAAATCTTCTTCATTAAATGATTTTAGCGAAAAAAAGTATTGCTTGCCGGCAATGACATTGCTCTCTTCATATCGTACCGCTTCCAAAAAGTTTTTCAAATATGGAACTTGCAGCGGTTTAGACCGGCCCGGCAGACGCAAAGCCAGCTGAAATTCGATCTGCTTTTTATCTTGCGCCGATTTAGGATTGAATACAAAGGCCAGCTCCGCCTTTGTGATCGCATTGTGCTCTTCCGGTAAAAAGAAGGCCGATGTACTCAAAAGTTCCGACGCCGCCAGATACTCGCTCAAAATTTCCCGCTGATAGCTGGCATCCAGTTTGCTGGCCGCCTTGGTCTCCGCCGCCTTGAAAGTTTCCAGCAGCTTCTCTTTTTCCGTCTCATCGATATTTTCGGAGCTGTCGATGTTGGTCTCTTTGGAATATTCAATCAAAATCGAATCGATATGCTCTTCCAAATAAAAGACCAGCGCCGCCAGATGCAGGCAGTCAAATTGATAAGGACAGTCACAGTTGGAATGCATCGCCTGAGACTCAAAGCGATCGATCTCCAACTCACACTCGTAAGTATTATCGTAATTACTAAGAATGCGGCCATGAAAACTGACAATATCAGAATCCAGATGCAAAATTTTCGCAGCAATTATTCTTTTATTGTCATAAAGCTGCTTGCCTTCTTTTAAAATGGCCGGAGAGAAATCCTGTTTAAGCTTTCTGAAATTTAACATATTTTTAAACTCGATGGATGCGTCCATTAGGTATAATTCTTTTTACAACTTTTTTTAAACAACTGCAATCAAAAAATTTCTTTGATCAAATATTTTTTTACTCTCTATTCTGTCCTCGTCGAAAATCCGATTCTTCAGGTTGCTTCGGTATAAAATCGCCTGTCCTCTAAAATTAAAAATTTTTTGGCTTGTCCAAAAGTCGAAAAAACCATATATTTTCAATTGTTTTTATGCGGGTGTAGCTCAGTGGTAGAGCATCACGTTGCCAACGTGAGGGTCGTGAGTTCGAATCTCATCACCCGCTTTTCTCTTTTTTTGCCCTAAGGGCCCGGGAGCTTTGGCGCAGCTAAAATGTGGTAGTTATTTCCTTACGGGCCCTAATTTTACATCCCGTCTAATCTTGTGTTAAAATTCGTCCCCTGTTAAACTTTTGCAATCAGCTTTAATCTATTTATAAGGACGGGATGCCGTGGAAAATAAAGAATTCAAAACCGATGAAATCGAAGTCAGCGTTCAACTAAAACCTTTTTGCCATATTGAAATGGAAGTAAAAGTTCTGCCGCCGCTTTTGGAAAAGGCCAGGGCGCAAGCATTTAAAGAAGTCAAAAAAGAGGTTGAGCTGCCCGGCTTTCGCAAAGGCAAGGCTCCTGACGAAATCGTCTTGCAAAAACATCAAAGCGATGTTGAAAAACACACCGGCAAAGTAATCGCCGATCTCAGTTTCAATAAAGCTTTTCAATTAGCTAAAATCCCGCTTCTTGGCAATGATTCACCTATCAATTACAACCTAAAAAGCCGCACCGAAAACGAGGCCGTTTTAAGTTTTTCCTATGAGACCGATCCGGAAGTGCCTTCGGTTTCTTTGGAAAATTTCACACCTCCCACTCCCGAAAGGACCGAGATCACCGATAAAGAGATTTCCGAAGCGCTGAGACAGGCCAGATTTTTCCATGCTTCATGGAAACCGGTAGAAGACCGTCCCATTTCCGAAAACGATTTTGTCATTCTGGATTTGGAATCCATGGAAACCGATCCCCCGCAAAAAGTTTTTTCCGACATTCGCTTTGAGATGAAAGAAAAATCGATCGCTCTATGGATGAAAGAGCTTTTAATCGGCGCCAGGCACGGCGATGTCATTGAAGGTATATCCCACCCCGATGACCACTTAAGCGAAAAGGAAAAAAAGGAATTCGCCCCCAAAAAAGTCCGCGTTACCATCAAA